>DAHWHV010000517.1 GCA_027335545.1 Clostridia bacterium | reverse complement strand
CCCGTCCTGCGCCCCCGCCCCCATTGGACGCTCGCCACCCCGGCCATGAGCGCCTTTGCCCGGGCCCACGCGGCGCCCCTCGACGAGGGACCCGGGCCGCTGCGCGCCGCGCGGGATCGGGACGTGGCCGCGCGCTCCGGGGCCCCGGGGGCGCTGGCCGCGGCGCAAACCCTGCGCGCGGCCCTCCGGGACCACCTGACGCGCCTGGGGCAGGAGGTGGGGGCGGGCCTACCGCGCGCCGTCCCCGTGGTCACCGAGCGCGGCAACCGGCTCCTGCGCGGGGCCGAACTGCTGGAGGCGGAGGTCGCGGCCCGCCAGCGCGCGGCAGACCGGGCCGCCGCCCGCGCTTGGCGCTACCTGGAGTACGCGCTCTACCCCTTCGGCGACCACCAGGACGAGTGGTGCGCGGCCTACGCCTGGCTCGCGGGAGACGCCGCCGGCCTGATCGGCCGGCTCCTGCAGGAGCCGGCCGGGCCGGGCCGGCGCTTCCTGCGCTGGGACGGCGGCCGCGGCAGGGCACCGGCCGGGGACGGCCCGCCCCCCTGAGGCGCGCACGCGGGGCGCGGCCCGCGCCAGCCGGCGCGCTTCCCCAGGGAGGCGGCGTGGCGCCCCGTCCGGGGCCAGGGCCCAGCGATCGACGGGCACGCGCCGCCCCGGCGCCATAGCTTGGCGCGGGGGCGGCGCCGATGGCTGCGGTCGACCTTGTCTTCCCGGTCCGAAACGAGGGTCCGCTGCTGGCCGCGACCCTGCGATCCCTCGCCGCCACGCCCGCGGGCGCGGAGTTCACGGTGACGGTCGTGGACGACGGCAGCACCCCGCCCGCCGACTGCGGCGGGGGGTTCGGCTTGCCCCTGCGCCTGCTGCGGGGCACCCCGGTCGGCGCCGCCGCGGCGCGCAACCTGGGCGCCCGCCTCGGTGGCGCGCCCGTCGTGTGCTTTTGCGACGCGCACCTGGAATTCACGCCCGGCTGGCTGGGGCTGCTGGTGGAGGCCATGGGCGCCTTCGACGGCGTCTGCCCGGGCATCGCCTCCGTGGGTCGACCCGAGGCCTGCGGCTACGGCTTCACCTGGAACGCCCGCTACGAGGTGCGCTGGCTCCCGGCCCCGCGCGGGCCCGCCGAGGTGCCGTTCCTGCCGGGCGGGTGCCTGTGTCTGCGGCGGGCCGCCTTCGCGGCCGTGGGCGGTTTCGACGCCGGGCTGGTGCCGTGGGGCCACGAGGACGCCGAGCTCTCCTTCGCCCTCTGGGCGGTGGGCTTCCGGCTGGGCGTGGAACCGCGGGCGCGCGTCCTGCACCACTTCCGCGCGCGCCACCCCTACTTCGTGCGGCAGGACCACGTCGATCGCAACCTCCTGCGACTGGGCTGCGTGCATTTCGGGCCCGACCGCCTGCGGCGCCTGCTCGCCCACCTCCGACCGGACGCGCGCACCCTGCAGGGCGTGCGCCAAGCCGCCGAGGGCCGTCGGCGCGCCCTCGCCGCCCGCCGCCGCCACGGAGACGACTGGCTCTGCGCCCGCTTCGGGCTGCCGCTCTGAGGGCCGCGCCGCCCGGGGTACAGCGGCGGGCCCGGCCCCAACGCGCAGCGGCCCCGTCCAGCGGGGCACGATTTTACCACCCTGCCCCTGGCGGGCTGCAGGTATAATGGCGCTGTCGCGGCAACTCGGTCCGTCGGAGGGAGGGCGACGATGCGGGCCTTCGGGGTGCGCCTGCCGGTGGTGCTGGCGTCGATGGCCGCCGTCTTGGCGCTGCTCTTCGGCGCCCAATTCCTTTACACGCGCCAGGCCCTGTCCCTGCCCCTCAACGCCAGGATCGAACGCATCGGCGGCGTGATCGGTGCGCCGTCCGTGGTCAGCGGGGCGCTCGGGCTGGAGGTCAGGGTGCGGCTGGGCCTGGTCAACGACCTGCAGAGCACCTACCACAGCCTGCAGCGGGTCGTCCGCGCGGGCGTGGGGGGCCACCGGGTCGCCGTCCGGATCGTGGACAGCCGCACGCCGCAACTGATCGCCGCCTACCGCGCCCTGAGTCCGATCCTGGACCAGGGGCGGGCGACCGGGCGCTTCGTGCGCATGGAACAGGAATTCTCAGCCGCCAGCGCCAAGCTCGGCTTGACGCGGGCCGTGGTCACGGTGGACAACGCCCACATGTATATCCAGTTGGTGGCGGGCAGCCACTACCTGTACGAGATCATGCCCCTGACGCTCGCGCCGCCGACGCCGGGGACGGGAGCGGCATGAGGGGGTTGGCGCGGCGCGCGCCGGAAAGGGGCGGGGGCGCCTTGTGGCGGGACGTGTTGGTGGGCTCCGGGGCCGCCGTCGTGCTCTTCCTGCTCTTCCACTTCCCCAATCTCATCCCGATCCTGTTGATGGCGGGCCTGGCCGTGGTCCTGCTGCGGACGATGGGGGGCATCCCCGGCCTGCGCCCACGGCTGGGCGCACCGAGCGGTCGGCGGCTGACGACCCGGCCGAGCGTGACCTTCGAGGACATCGGCGGGCAGGCCGCCGCCAAGCAGGAGCTGATCGAGGCCCTGGACTTCCTGGCGCAGGCCGACCGCGTGCGGCGGATGGGCATCCGACCCCTGCGCGGCATCCTGCTCACCGGCCCGCCGGGGACCGGCAAGACGCTGTTGGCCAAGGCCGCGGCGAGCCACACGGGCTCGGTGTTCCTGGCCACCTCCGGCTCTGAATTCATCGAAGTGTATGCGGGGGTCGGCGCGCAGCGCGTCCGCGACCTCTTCCGGCGGGCCCGCGAGGAGGGACGCCAGAACGAGAGCCCGGCGATCCTCTTCATCGACGAACTGGAGGTGGTCGGCGGCAAGCGAGGCCGCCACCAGAGCCACCTGGAGTATGACCAGACGCTGAACCAGCTACTGGTCGAGATGGACGGGATGTCCACCGACGACGCCGTCTCGGTGCTGGTCATCGCGGCGACCAACCGCGCCGACCTGCTCGATGACGCCCTGCTGCGCCCGGGACGCTTCGACCGCTTGGTCCGCGTGGACCTGCCGGACCGCGAGGGTCGGCGCCAGATCCTGTCGCTGCACACGCGCAACAAGCCCCTGGGCGGCGGCGTCGACCTCGACCGGATCGCCCGCGACACCTTCGGCTTCTCGGGGGCGCACCTGGAGAGCCTCAGCAACGAGGCGGCCATCCTGGCCATGCGTGAGGGACTGGAGGAGATCCCCGAGCGCTGCTTCCACGAGGCCGTCGACAAGGTGATGCTGGGGGAGAAGCTCGATCGGCGGCCCACGCGCGCCGAGCGACACCGGATCGCCGTCCACGAGGCCGGCCACGCCCTGATCGGGGAGTTGGTCGAACCGGGTTCGGTGGCCCGGGTGACGATCACCTCGCGCGGGCAGGCCCTCGGCTACGTGCGCCAGGCGCCCCGCGAGGACACCTACCTCTACGGGCAGGAGAAGTTGGAGGCGGAGGTGCAGCGCTGCCTGGCCGGGTCGGTGGCGGAGGACATCGTGTTCGGTGAGCGCAGCACGGGGGCCGGCAACGACTTCGAACAGGCGCTCCGCCTGGTGACGACCATGGTCGGGTCGGGGATGTCCCCCCTGGGCGTCGTCGACGTCCAGGGCCTGCCGGAGGGGGCGTTGCATCGGGAGCAGTCGGCCATCATCGCGGCGTTGGAGGAACGGGTGCGCGCGGACCTGGAGGCGCGGCGGGCCGTCCTGGTGGTGATGGCGGAGGCTCTCCTGGAGGAGGAGAGCTTCGCGGGAGACCGGCTGCGCGAACTGCTGGGGCCGGCGGAGGGCGCCGGCGTGCGGGACGAGGTGGCCGCCGACACGGCGCGTGCAGCGGCGGCCACCGCCGACGA
>DAHWHV010000515.1 GCA_027335545.1 Clostridia bacterium | reverse complement strand
GGTCACCGGCCTTCACCCCCGACCACTCTACACTCCGTAGGCCCGGGCCTTCCAGTGCGGTCGGCGCAGGCTCCCCGGCCCAGGGTGGCCAGCCCTGGCCGGCGACCCGCCCGGGCCGTGGCGGGTCCGCCGCCAAGTGCCCAACGCCAGCAGCCGCTGCGCCGCGGTCCTGCTGCGCCCCCTGGCCGCGCCCGGCCGCCCCCTCCGCGCGCCCCCTCCAGGGTGGCGACCACCCGCGCGCCCCAGGAGATGCGCCCGCGGCGCCGAACTGCTTTTGGACCCGGCCTCGGGGTCGGAGGCCGGGGGGCGCCGCCAGGGATTGCCGTGCCGGGGGGGCGAGGGGATGGCCGCCGAGCTGCGGGACGCCGTGCAGCGCCCCGCTGCGCGCTACCGGGTCAGCGTGCGCGAGTTCGTGACGTTCCAGCGCGAGGGGTTCCTGGTGGTGCGGGGGCTGGTTCCGCCGGAGGACATCGCCGCCCTGCGGGCGCACTGCGAGGAGATCGTGGCCGGCCGGATCGGGCGGGAACGGCTCGGGGAGCACGTCCAGACCTTCCGGCCGGAGGAGGCCGAGCCGGCCTACAACCGCATCCACATGCTCCACCGCCACCTGCCGCTGCACGAGCGCTACCTGCTGCACCCGCGGGTCCTGGACGTGCTGGAGGCCCTGATCGGCCCGGACGTGCTGGCCCTGCAGACGATGCTCTTCCTCAAGCCCCCCGGGGCCCCCGGCCAGGGCTACCACCAGGACTCCTACTACATCCCCGTCCTCCCGGACAGCCTCTGCGGCGCCTGGATCGCCATTGACCGCGCCGACGAGGAGAACGGCTGCGTGTGGTTCACCGCCGGGAGCCAGGCGGAGCCCGTGTACCCGGCGCGGGACCACCTCGACCGCAACCACGTCGGCCATGCCGGTGCGCCCCTGGGGGAGTTGGCGTTCGTCGACCACGCCAGCGACCCCGACGAGGCCAGGAACGAACTGGCGCCCATCGCGCGCCGCTACGCCGGGCGCGAGGTCCCCGCCGTGGCCGACCCCGGGGATGTCGTCTTCTTCGGCGGCCACGTCCTGCACCGCAGCCACACCAACCGCTCAGCGGACCGCTGGCGCCGGTCGTTCGTCGGGCACTACTGCAACGCGCGCTCCTTCACGCAGTGGGACTACGGCTTCGGCGAGGGCTGCACCAACGGGCGCCACATCCTGGCCCGCGGCACGACGCACCTGCCGTTCGCCCAGCCGCTCTTCGGCACCCCCTGCGCGGCGACCCGGCCGGTCGCGCCAGAGGCGGAGGGACCGGCGGCGACGGCGATGGCGGATGCCAGCAGCGGCATGATGGACACGGTGGCGACCGATCCCGAGCGCCTGGACCCCGCGGCGCACCGGCACTGACCGAGTAGGCGTTCAGAGGCGCACGGGGATGCTCTGGGCGAAGTGGAAGAAGTCATCGGGGTCAAACTTCGCCTTCACGCCGACCAGCCGCGGGAGGTTGCTCCCGTAGTAGGCGTGCTGCCAGTCCGCCAGGTCCGGGTCGATGTAGTTCTGGTAGGCGTAGCCGCTGACGAAGGGGCGCAGCGAGGCGTAGTAGGACGCCATCCAGGCCGCGTTGGCCTTGAGGAAGGCGGCCGAGGCCCCCGCGGACCAGGCTGTGTAGTACTGCACCGAGCAGAGGTCGCTTCGGTGGACGAAGGCCGTGGCCGCAGGCGCGACCCGGTTGACGGCCCCCCCGCAGGCGTCCAGCAGGACGGCCCCGCCCGCCAGGTGGTAGGTCGCCCCGCGGGCCTCCAGCCCGCGCAGTAGCGCGCCCACGCCCGCCGTCCCGAGGGGCGCGGCGATGAAGTCGGACTTGGCCGCGAAGCGCTGGCGCGGCAGCACCCCTCCCGCCGCTCGCCCGTGACACTGTGCGATGCTGAGGTGGAGGCACCCCGCCTCGCTCTGCATGGCGTCCGCGAACGGGCTCTGCCACACCGAGCGGGAACGCGGCGCGCTCCCCACGGCCCGCTGCAGGCGGTCCAGCAGGGTGCCCAGGGCGGCGGGCGCCCCGACGTACACGCCGCTCATGCCCAGGGACGGACTGGAGCCCGGCAGGCCGCCGGCCAGGACGCAGTTGGACCAGAGTTCGTCCGGGGCGGAGGACGCCCAGGCCAGCCAGGCCGGCACGGCCTGACTGGCCGCCGCCCAGTCCCAGCTCAGCTGGAACATGGCCAACTCCGCGACGGGGTGGGTGCGGAACGTGAAGGAGGCTACGGCGCCGAAGTTGCCCCCACCCCCCCCGCGGCAGGCCCAGAACAGGTCCGCGTCGGCTCCGGCGTCGCAGCGGCGCAGTTGCCCGTCGGCCGTCACGACCTCCAGGGCCAGCACGTTGTCCAGCGTGAGCCCGTAGCGGCGATCCAGGACCCCGATGCCCCCGCCCTGGGCCAGCCCGCCGATCCCCACCGTCGGGCAGGACGCCCCAGGCACGAACACCCCCGAGCGCGCCAGCGTCGCGTAGACATCCACCTGCAGGGCGCCGGCGCCAACCGTGGCCGTCCGCGTCGCCCGGTCGAAGGCGATGCGGTTCAGCCGCGAGACGTCGGCCACCAATCCGTCGCAGGTGGAGTAGCCGGCGTAGCTGTGCCCCCCGCTGCGCACGCGCAGGGGCAGGGCGTGCGCGCGGGCGAAGGCGATGCAGCGCTGCAGGTCCGAGGGGGAGGCGCAGTAGGCGACGCCCCGCGGCCGGATGTGGTCGAAGGCGGGGTCGAAGAGTTCGTGCGCCACCGGGTAGCGCGGGTTGCCGGGGAGGACCAGCAGGCCATGGAGTTCGTTGCCCAAGCGTCGCCAGGCCGCCGCGTCGGCCGGGGTCGGAGGGGCCGAGGCGGCCGCGCC
>DAHWHV010000514.1 GCA_027335545.1 Clostridia bacterium | reverse complement strand
CCGGCCGAGGCCCACGTTCTCCCGGGCGGTCAGCGGGTAGCGTACGTACTGCTGAAAGATGGCCGTGGCCGCCGCCCGTCGCGAGGCGGGGTCGTAGGCCGCGGCGTCGTTTCCCGCGACCTCCAGGGCCCCGCCCGTGGGGGGGTAGAGGCCGAGCAAGAGCTTCACCAGCGTGCTCTTGCCGGCGCCGTTTTCCCCGACGACGGCGAGCTTCTCGCCGGGGCGGATGTTCAGGTCCACCCTATGCAGCACCTCGGGCCCGTCCGGGTAGGCGAAGGCGAGGGCCGCGGCGCGCACCGCCGCCGGCCGCTGGGGGAAGGCCGGCGCGCCGAGGGGGGCGGGCGGCTCCTCCGGGGCATCCAGAAAGGCCTGCACGTCCCCCACGTACAGCAGGCTCTCGCCCACGGCCCTCAGGCCGCCGAGCAGGATGGTGAAGGCCGCGCTGACCCCCTGCAGCGCGGAGAGATAGGCGCCGAAGCCCCCGAGGGAGAGCCGGCCGGCCAGGGTTGCCGCGAGCAACAGCCAGAAGGCGGCGCCGAAGCCCGCCGTGGCCACGGCGGTGCCCGCTGTCTCCGCCAGGTGCAGGCGGTCCTCCACGGCGAGGATGCGCGCCCGCAGCGCGCGGTCGCGGGTGCGCCACCGCGCGAGCAGGTGGGGCGCCAGGCCGTAGAGGCGCAACTCCTTGGCCGCCGCGCGGTCAGTGAAGAGGTTGTTGAAGTACCAGGTGCGGCGGAACTCGGGCGCCGACCAGGAGCGCAGTTGCCACATGCGCCGGTCCAGGCTGGCGGTGAGGGTGAGGTCCGGCAGCAGGCTCACGAGCAGGAGCAGGGGCAGCAGTGGGTTCACGCTGAGGAGCAGTCCGCCCAGCATCACCAGGGTGACGGCCGCGCCCAGGGCGTTCACGGCCGTGCCGAAGAGACGCACAAAACCCACCTGCGTCCCGTAGCGCGCGCGGTAGAGGGCATCGTAGAACCCGGGCCGCTCGAAGTGCGCGGCGGGGACGCGCTGGGCCTTGGCGGCGATCCGCGCGCCGAGCCCGACGGACACGCGGTTGCCCAGGTCCCGCTGCAGCAGCGGCTGCAGCAGCCCGAGGCCCGCGCCCGCCGCCTGCAACGCGAGCAGCCAGCCCAGCCAGGCCAGCACGGGACGTAGGGGATGCGCGGGGTGTGTGGCCAGGGCGACCACGGCGTTGATGAGACCCCTGAGCAGCAGGACGTTGCCCAGGGGCACCAGCGACTGGAGGATGGTGACGACGACCACCGTGGCCATGGGCGGCGCCGCTACCCCCCAGAGCAACGCGAACACCCGCCCCAGCAGGCCGAGGGGAGCCGAGAGCCGGCGCAACGCGGGGCCAGCGCCACGCACCAGGCGGGATCGGCCCCCCAGCGCGTCTGTGCCGGACCGTTCGCCCGCTTTCCGCGATCGCGCCATGACCCATCCCCCTCACAGCGATGCGGCGGCGAGGCGTAGCGCGGAGGACCGCTGGCCCTCCGCGCTACGCTCCGTTCACGGCGCCTCGCCAGGTTCGCTCTGCTCCCTGGGGGTCGCCGAACCGATGGCACGCCGGCTCCTCCGCGAGCACGGTGCCGACGCCGCCCAGACCCCACGCGACCTCCCGCCCTGGCGACCGCAACCCAAGGACCGAGCGGCCTTCGTGGTCGCCGCCGTCCGCGGCCCGTACGGTCCTCCCCCCGCCACCACCCGTGGTCAGCGGCAAACCGTGGGGCATGCGGCGCCGCCCCCACGCGTGCCCCACCGGCCGTTCCCGGTACCCGGGCGGTGGCGTACCCCCGAGCCCGCACCGGGACGTCCTGGGCACCGTCTCCGCGACCGTCGCGCGCGCGGCCGCGCC
>DAHWHV010000582.1 GCA_027335545.1 Clostridia bacterium | reverse complement strand
GACCGGGTGCGCGGGGTGCGCGGCCGGATCGATCAGGCCCTGGACGTGTATCGGGAGTGCCGGCGCCTTCTGGCCGAGGGCCCCCGACCGGAACGACGTCACCCTGCACGTTGCCGCGCCGGGGCAGGAGGTCCCCCGCCCCTCCCGAAGTCAGCCGGGCGGTCAGGCTGGTGCCAGCCGGGATCAGGGGCGCGGGTTGCGGTGGAGCGGGAAGGGGAGACCCCGGGTGCCATGCGTCGGGCGCGAAGCCGAGGGGCCGGAGACGTCAGGGGGGGAGGGGCCCGCCCCCGGGGCGTCCGCAGCGGCCGGGCCAGGACCCGTGGGGCGGGGGGCGCGCCGCGGCCGCCGGGCCCTCTCGGGGGTGGCCCTCGTCCTTTGTGGGGTGCTGGTCGGTGCCACCCTGCCGCGTCCGGGCGTTCTGGCGGCGGCCGCCAACCCCCTGGCGACGGTGACCCAGGTCTACGACCTGATCCTGCACCGCTACGCCGGGCGGGTGACCGCGGGGGAACTGGTGGCCGGGGCGATCCACGGCATGCTGGCCAGCGTCGGCGATCCGTTCAGCACCTATTTCACGCCGGCGCAGGACCAGGCCTTCAGCGCCCAGCTCAACGGGGTGGACGGCGTGGGCATCAGCATCATGGCCACCAGCAGCGGCGACGTGGTGGAGAGCGTCGTCGCCGGTGGTCCCGCCCAACAGGCGGGGCTGCGCTCCGGTGACCTGCTGGTGGCCGTGAACGGCAAGCCGACGGCGGGCCTGCCGGTCTCCGGGGTAGCGGTCCTGGTGCGGGGCCCCGTCGGCAGCCGCGTTACGCTGACCTACCTCGACCCCTTCCGGAACCAGGCCAGGGTCAGCGTCACCCTGACCAGGGCCAGCCTCCAGGCACCCACGGTCTTCGGCAGCAGCCCCGCCCCTGGCGTGGGCCTGATCCGCATCACCGAGTTCTCCTCAGACACGGCCGCGGAGTTCGACCGGGTCTACGCGCAACTGCAGGGGATGCCGGGGGGCCTCCACGGCCTGATCCTCGATCTCCGCAACAACCCGGGCGGCTACGTGAGCGCGGCCGTACACATCGCGGGGGCCCTGGCGCCTCCCGGCCCCCTCTTCTCGGTGGTGGCCGCTGACGGACAGGTGACGCGCTACACGGCCGCAGCCCACCCGCCGGCGCCGCCGATCGTCGTCCTGGTCAATGGAATGAGCGCCAGTGCGGCGGAGATCGTGGCCGGCTCCCTGCAGTACCGACACGCGGCCGAACTGGTCGGCAGCCGCACCTACGGTAAGGGCTCGGTCCAGGAACTCTTCCCCCTGCCGGGGGGCGGGGCCGTCAAGCTGACCGTGGAGCACGACGAACTGCCCAACGGCCGCTCCTGGAACGGCGTCGGCCTCCGGCCCGATGTCGCCGCCAGCCCGGCGCCCTCCCCCCTGGCGCACCTGCCGACCCTCGCGTCGGTGGGGGCGCGCCCCCTGCACCGGGGCATGATCGGTCTGGACGTGCTGGGCCTGCAGCAGCGGCTGGCCATTCTCGGCAACTACCTGGGGAAGGCCGACGGCATCTACGGCACCGGCACCCGGGCCGCCGTGCAGGTCTTCCAGGAGCAGCACGGCCTGCCCGTCACGGGGCGCATGGGCGCCGCGGACTGGAGGGCTCTGGGCGCAGCCCTGGCCGCGCGGATCGGCGCCCTGGAGAAGGCGCCGGTGCCCGACACGGTGCTGCGCAAGGGCCTGCAGGTGTTGGCCGGGTTGATGGCCCACGCGGGGGGCGGGGCGGGCGGCGGCTGAGTCGCCAGGCCCCGCGGCAGGGCAGGGCAGGGCAGGGCAGGGCAGGGCAGGGCAGGGCAGGATCTTTGGGCAGGGGAGTGACCGGGTGCAAGCACCGCCGCGGGAGGGCACGGGGGAGGCGGGTCGGGGGTCGGCCCCGCCGTGGCCGGGCTCGGAGGATCCGCCGATCCGCATCCCGCTACGCGGCAACGTCCCCGCGGGTCCGGCCGTGCGCGCCCTGCTGGACACCGCTCCGATGCAGCGGCTGCGCGGCGTGCGGCAGTTGGGGCTGGCCCACCTGGTCTATCCGGGGGCGGTGCACAGCCGTTTCGAGCACAGCCTGGGGGTCTACGCCCTCGGGCAGAGCCTGTGGGGCCGCTTGGTGGCGCGCCGTGGTCGGCGCTGGCTGTCCGAAGAGGACGGGCGCTCCTTCCTGGCGGCCTGCATCCTCCACGACGTCGGCCACTACCCTTTCTCCCACACCCTGGAGGAGCTCCCTCCCCACCCCACGGGGGCAGTGCGCGTGGCCCGCCACGACGAGCGGGCCCGGGCGCTGATCCTGGGGGACCCGGGGGTGGAAGGGGTGCTGCGTCGCGCCTGGGGCGTCGAGCCCGAGCGGATCGCCTCCATCATCGACGAGCGGGCCCGCACGGGCGGGGCGGCAGACGCCCGGTTACGCCACCTGCTCTGCGGCCCCCTGAACCCCGACCGCATGGACTACCTGGAGCGCGACAGCCAGCACGTCGGGGTGCCCTACGGTCGGGTGATCGACACCGAGCGCCTGCTGGCGACGATCGACTTCACGGCGGACGGCGGGACGCTGGGCGTCAACGCCAAGGGCGTCTCCGCCGTGGAGACGCTGATCTTCGCGTCCTACCTCATGTACCGCGAGGTGTATTGGCACCACAGCGTGCGGGCCGCCCAGGCCATGCTCAAGCGGGCGGCGTCCGAGGCGCTGCTGCGGGGCGAGATCGACCTCCAGCAGTTGATCCGGGCCGACGACGAGCAGGCGGTGGCCCTGCTGCGCGCCTGCCCCAACGAGGCCACCGCGTCCCTGATGGCTGGGCTGGGGCCCGGCCGCGGCCTCTACCGGCGCCTCTACAGCGGCGGGCTCACCCAGGCGGCCGCCCTGCCCTCGGGGGCCGCCCGCGACCTCCTGCAGCGCCTGGGCGACGCCGACGCCTGGGTGGCGCAGGGCCTGCTGGCCGAGGTGACGACCGCTTACGGCCGCCGCGCCCGGGCGGGGGTGGCGCCGCACCGGCTGCTCTGCGACGTGGCCGGCCGCGACAAGGAGCTGTTCTTCGCCGTTCCGGTGATCGCCGCCGACGGCACCACCTCTTCGACGGCCGACCCGGAGGTGTCGCTAGTGGCCCCGACCCTGTCCACGAACTTCGACCTGCACGCCAAGCGCCTGCAACTCCTGGCCCACCCCGCCGAGGCCGCCGGGCTGGCCCGCTACCTGGGGCTGCCGGCGTGAGCGCCGGCGGGGGCACGGAGACCGATGCGACCCTGGTCGCCGCCGCCGCGGCCGTCGCCGGGCGCGCCTATGCCCCCTACTCGCGCTTCCAAGTGGGCTGCGCCCTGCTCGGCGGCAGCGGTGCCGTGCATACCGGCTGCAACGTGGAGAACGCTTCGTACGGCCTGGGCATCTGCGCCGAACGGGCTGCGGTCTGCGCGGCGGTGGCGGCCGGCGAGCGGGCCCTGCGCGCCGTGGCCGTCGTCGGGGGGCGGCGGCCCCCCCGCGCCACCGCGGCGGCGGACCTGGGGGGAGGGCGCGTGGGCGCGGGGCCCGAGTGCCTCCCCTGCGGGGCCTGCCGGCAGGTGCTGGCGGAGTTCTGTCCCGACGACACGCCCGTCCTTACGCTGGGGGCGGACGGGCGGATTGCGCGCCGCCGCCTCGGCGACCTCCTGCCGGAGGCCTTCCGCTTGCCGCCGGACTGAGGGCGCCGGACCCCTGGGTGGGCCTGTCCGAGGTCAGGGTCGGGTGCCCGCCGCGGGCGGCGGGACGATCGCCTGGACGTGGGCGTTGAGCGCGCCGATCTGCTCCATCACCGCGGCGTGGTGTTCATGCCGGGTCTTGCGCAAGGCGGCGTTCTCCTCCTCCAGGGTGAGGATGCGCCGCGCCAGGGTGTCCAGGCGATCGACCACCTCGGCCTCATGGACCTGGCGGCGCTCGGCGGCGCGGCTGAGGACGTTCTGGCCGACCGCCAGGATCGGGAGCATCAGGGCCTGGAAGAGGTTCACCCAGTACAGCATGACGGGGTAGGTCGGCGCCGTGTCCAGGTGCAGGGTGGGCGCGAGGCGCATCCAGAGGGCGACGAACAGGACCAGCCCGTAGAGGAACCACATGCTGGTCGTGACCAGGGTGATCTTGGTCGCCACGGCCTCGTTGAGGCGCCGCGACCCCGCGGTCAGCCTGTCGGCGGCCGGGGTGGGGTTCTGGTCCTCGGAGGGCATGGGCAACGGACCTCCTTAGAATGGGCCAGGAGAATGGGCCAGGAGAAGGGGCCAGGAGAAGGGGCCAGGAGAAGGGGCCAGGAGAATGGGCCAGGAGAATGGGCCAGGGCCCTCCGGCAGCGCGTTCAGGCAGGACTTGGCCGTTGGCAGCGCGTTCAGGCAGGGCTTGAGGGACGGGCTCCACGCAGGGCCTTCCGGCGGGGCGTCTGCTCGGGGAGCGCCCGCGCGAGGCGACGCCGGTCCGCCGTTGGGGGGCGCTGCAAACACCCTTTGCGGGGACCAGGTCCCGATCGGGGCCGGACGCGCAGAGCGGGATCCTGTCCCCGCCGCTCGTCGGGGTCCCTGGGCCTGCTGCCCTCGGGCGCCTCGGCCCGCCGCCCGCGCGGAGGAACTCCCATCCTGCAGGATACACGCCGCGGGTTGGCTTGTCTGCGGGGACCCCAGGCGCGGCCGGCGCTGCGCAGGCGGGCGGCCGCCCTGTCTCCCCGGGGGGAGACAAGCCCGGCGCGATTCGCGATACTGGACCCCGGTCGGCGGCGAACGGGCAGGCGGGGAGCCGCGCCCGGGGCGGACCGGGCGGAGGCGCACGGCGACGGTGGGATGGACAGGCTCGGCGGGCGGCGCGGCAGGGGACGGGCGGCGGGCCCTCCAGGTCCGGCTGGCGCTGATCGCGGGGGTGCAGGCCCTGGCGATCACCGGTCTCTCCAGTCTGGTCCCCGCCTACCTCACCAAGGTCGGAGCCGGGGACTTCCTGGTCGGGCTGTCCTTCACGGCCTGGGCGATCACTCGCGGCGGGTTCGGCCTGGTGGCGGGGCGGGCTTTCGGGCGCTTCGGGGAGCGCCGACTGCTCACCGCCGCCCTGCTGCTGTTCGCCCTCGCCACCCTGGGA
>DAHWHV010000544.1 GCA_027335545.1 Clostridia bacterium | reverse complement strand
CGGAGCGTCGCGCCGAGGCCCTCCTCGAGCCGGCGGGCTTCGTGGGCCGGTTGCGGCCCTATCAGCGCCAGGGGCTCGGCTGGCTCGCCTTCCTGGCCGAAGTCGGCCTGGGGGGGTGCCTGGCCGACGACATGGGTCTGGGCAAGACCGTGCAGGTCCTCGCCCTGCTGCTGCACCGGCGGCGCCGGACCGGCGCCGGGCGGCCCGGCCCAAGCCTGCTGGTCTGCCCCACGTCGGTGGTCGGCAACTGGCAGGCGGAGGCGCGCCGCTTCGCGCCGGATCTGGGGCTGCACCTGCACTACGGGGCGGCGCGGGCCCACGGGGCCGCCCTGCGCGCGGCGGTGGACCAAGCCGCGCTCGTGTTGACCTCCTACGGCCTGCTGGCCCGGGACCGGGAGGAACTGGCGGGGGTGGACTGGGACGGGGTGATTCTGGACGAGGCGCAGAACGTCAAGAACCCGCTGGCCCGGCAGGCCCAGGCCGCCCGCGCGCTGCCGGCCCGTTACCGCTTCGCCCTGACGGGGACGCCGGTGGAGAACAGCGTGCGCGACCTCTGGGCCCTCTTCTCCTTCGCCCTGCCCGGTTACCTCGGCGGCGGCCGGTCCTTCACCCGCGAGTACGCGGGGCCCATCGGTGGCGGGGACCAGGCCGTGGCCGCCCGCCTGCGGCGGGCCATCGCCCCCTTCGTGCTGCGCCGCACCAAGCGGGATCCCGGGGTGGCGGACGAGTTGCCGCCCAAGATCGAGGTGCGTCAGGACTGTCCGCTGACCGCCGAGCAGGCCGCCCTCTATGCGGCCGTCGTCCGTCAGTCCCTGGAGCGGATCGAGACGAGCCGGGGTCTGGTGCGGCGGGCGGCGGTCCTGACGACGCTCTTGCGGCTCAAGCAGATCTGCGACCACCCGGGTTTGTACCTGGCGGACGGGGCCCACCTGGAGGGACGCTCGGGCAAACTGCGGCGCCTGGAGGAGTTGCTGGAGGATGTCCTGGGCGAGGGGGAGCGGGGCCTGGTGTTCACCCAGTTCGCCACCTGGGCCCGCCGCCTCGCGCCGTACCTCGCGGGCCGCTTCGACGTCCCGGTCCAGTGCCTGGACGGCTCGGTGCCGGGGCCGGCGCGCGCCGAGTTGGTGCGCGCCTTCCAGGAGGGGGAGGGCCCGGGCCTCTTCGTGCTGTCGCTGAAGGCCGGGGGGGCCGGCCTCAACCTGACGGCGGCGCAGCACGTCTTCCACTACGACCGCTGGTGGAACCCCGCCGTGGAGGCGCAGGCGACGGACCGGGCCCACCGCCTCGGACAGACCCGCAGCGTCCAGGTGCATCGCCTGATCGCCCCGGTGACCTTGGAGGAGCGCATCTACGCGCTGATCGCCTCCAAGCGCCAGGTGGCCGAGCAGGTGGTGGGGTCGGGGGCGGGGGAGGCCTGGCTGACGGAACTGAGCACCGAGGCCCTGCGCGACCTGCTCTCCCTGGGGCCGGGGGGGCGAGCGGAGGCATGAGCGGCCAGCAGCCGCCCGACGCGGCGCAAGCCCGGCAGGTTGACCCCGGGGCCTTTTGGGGAGCGGGCGCCCCGCCTCCCGCGTCCTGGGACGAGGACCCGGGGCCGGCCGCCCCGCCCACACTCCCGGAGCCGCCCTGGTGGCGGGGGGTGCCCCCCTTGACCGTCCTGCTGGCCGAGGTCTACCGCGAGGTCGGCCCGCGGGCGGCCGCGGCCCTGACCGCCTTACGGGTGGAGGCCACCGTGCAGCGGGGCGGGGAGTCGCGCGCCGAACCGCCTCCCGCCGACGCCCCGCGTCCACCGGCCGCCGCGGCGTCGGCCTCCGCCGCCCCTGCCGCGGGGCGCGAGACGGTCCCGCCGGGCGGGGGCGACGCCGA
>DAHWHV010000494.1 GCA_027335545.1 Clostridia bacterium | reverse complement strand
TGCGGCGCCCGGTGGCCCCCGTGTGTGCCACCGCTTGCGTCGCATGCCCGTCCGGCCGCAGGGTGGGCGGCGCTGCGGTCGCGCCTGCTACCCGGCAGGCGTATAGCGCCCCGGTTTCAGCCGATGTCCGCAAGGGCCCGTCGCCCAGGGTGTTCCCTGGGAAGGACGCGGCCCTGCGCCCCGGGGCGGCGCTGCGACGGGCCGGGGCGCAGGGCCGCGCTGCGGTCGCGTCCATCATGTCCGGGGCCGCCTGGGCCGTACGGGTAGCGCGTAGTGGGGGGCGCGGTTGCCCTGGTCACCGCACTCCGTCGCCCTGCGTCGCCGAGCCTTGGGCCCACACCCCGTGGTCGGCGTTGGCGCACCGGACTCAGAAGGGGCGAGAGGCGCCACAAAATATGGCTCGCACCGCCGTCAAAGCACCAGGTGGCTGCGTTCGGGAAGAGGCCGGCGCGCCCCTGACAGCGTGGTCGGCGCGGGGCCCGCCGGTCACTCCCGAACGTGGAGGACGAGGTCGGTAAAGCCCTCCCCGCGGACCTCTGCCGCGGGGAGCAGGATAACGAAGGCCCCGGGATCCTCCTCGGCGACCAGGGTGCGCAATCTGACCACCTGGCGCTCGCTGACGGCGGCCATGAGCACGGGGCGATCCGCGCCCGTGTACGTCCCGGTGCCGGACAGGAGCGTGGCCCCCCGCCGCAGTTCCCGCGCGAGCCGCAGGGCGATGGCGGCGGGACGCCCGGTGACCACCAGCGCCAGCCGCCCGCGGCGGCTCCCCTCTACGATGTACGAGGTGGCCGCGCCGGCGACGTGCGTGCCGATCCAGGCGTACATGGCGGCCGGCAGCCCGACCAGCAGGCCCACAGCCGTCAGGACGGCGAGGTCGACCAGTACCATCGTACGCGCGTAAGCCCAGCCGTGATAGATGTCCATGTGCCGCGCCAGGATGTCGGTCCCGCCGGTGCTCCCGCCCGCGCGCAGAACCAGCCCAACCCCCACGCCGACAGAGAGCCCACCATACAGCGCCGCCAGCAGCCGGTCCCGCACGGGAGGCGCCAGGTGCGCGCAGGCGCTCGTCCCCAGGGCAACCAGGGCGACGCCGACCAGGGTGCGCCACACGAAGCGCACCCCCTGCGTCCGCCAGGCCCAGAGCAGCAAGGGGGCGTTCAACGCCGCATAGAGTGGACCGACGCCCAGCCCTGTGAGGTAGTGCAGGACGATGGCGACGCCGGTCAGCCCGCCGTCGGCGAGGCGGTTGGGGACGATGAGGGCGGAGATCCCGAAGGACATGACAGCGGAACCGGCGACCATCATGGCGTAGTCGGTGGGCCACGAAGGGCGCGCCTGCGCCCTGGCCTCCGGGTGCCCGGTCATCCCTCCGGAAGCCACGCGCCTCCCCCCGGGGGCAGCATGCCCTCTTGGAGCCAGCCGCCGGCAGGGGGGCGGGGCGCGGGTGCGCGGGCCAGCCCCTGCCGGCGGCGCCGGGCGTATCCCAGCACATCGGGGCGCTCCGGTCGCGCCGCGGCACCGTGGCGAATCCGGGGGCGAGTCGGTGCGCAAGCGCCAAGAAAGCGCGAGCGCGCCCGGGGTCCCCGCTGCCCTGGCCTCGCGCTTAGGCCCGCGGCTCGCCGCCCACCAGTAGCCGCTGCCCGGGCGCCATAACGGCGATGGGCAGGTACGGGGTCTTGTCGTATACGTAGTCGACAAAGTGGGCGGGGCGCTCGTCGTTGTATCCGTGGAAGAGGTCGTAGTGCATGGGCACGGTCAGGCCGGCGTCCAGGCGCGCGGCGATTTCGGCGGCCTCGCGGAACGTGAAGTTGCCCAGGCAGTTCTCGCGCCGCCGGAAGTAGTCGCGCCCGTTGATCGGCAGCATGGCCAGGTGCAGGCGTCCGATCCAGGGACGCAGGGCGGCCAGGAGTTCGTCGCAGGCGACGCTGTCTCCGGCGTGGTAGCAGGCCAGGCCGTGGGCGGTGGCCACGTAACCGGTCCAGCGGTGCCCGCGCCCGGGGTCGAAGTCAACCTCTTCGTGGGCGCAGGGGACGGAGACGATCTCCCAGGGGTCGAGCGCCAGCGGCTCGCCCGTTCGCGGTGTGCGCACACGCTCGGCCGGGACGCCGGCGTCCAGCAGCAATGGCCGGCAGACCGGCGGCGCGACGAAGACGGCCGAGGGGCAGGAGCGGGCGATGCCCGCGCAGGAGAAGGGATCCAGGTGGTCGAGATGCTCGTGGCTGATCAGCACGAGGTCCGCGGCGCGCACCTCTTCGGGGGCGCAGAAGGGCGGGTAGCGCCGCGCCGGGTTGGCGCTGAGATAGGGGTCGATCCAGATCGTGCTGGCCGCGCCGTCGGGGCCGGCGATCTTCCAGACCACCGATTCCTGCCCGAGGTACCAAACCGCGAGGGTGCCGGGCGGGGGAAGGTAGGCGGCGACAGATTGCGCGAAGGCCTCGCCGGTCCGGCGCGCCACCCGCCCGCGCACGGGGCTGCGGTGAAAGGCAGCGGCATGCGCCGCCACGTCTGGCTCGGCCCCGGCCGTATGAGGCGTCTCGATCGGGGGTCCCTCCTCAATGGGCCCCGCTGTGCGCCTCGCGGAGACCTGGGGTGGGCCGCGCGGCACGCGGGGCGTGGATGCCGCCCACCGGGCGGCCGGGCCTCCGGCGCGCGGATCGCCGTTGTTCGCCCGCGCGCACCTGCGGGGCTACTTCGCCCGGCCCCGGACCACACCTGCGGCGTGTGCCCGGCAAAGGTCGCGCGGCGCTGGGCGCCCACGTGGCGCGCCCGCGCGGGGTGTCTAGGGGCACGCCCCGGCCCACGGCGCTGTGGGCGGCGCGCCTGCGGTTCATCCGCCGCCGCCTCGCCCCGCGCCCCCCCACGCCGCCAAGCGGGGCTTGTTGGTTCGCGCGCCTGCCGCGCCCCGTCGGCGCGCGTTCTGTGAAGCGCCGTGCCGCGGCCATAGAGTAGAATGCGAAGTCGTGCGGCGGGCCGCACCGGGGGGAGGCGGCATTGGACAAGGACCAATTGGCCGCGTGGCAGCGACGGGCGGACCAGGCCCGCGGCGAACCGCTGCGCGTGGTCACCGTCGATGCCCCGGACAGCGCCGTTTTGAGGGAGAAGGCCAGGGCGGTGCGCCACGTCAACCGGCG
>DAHWHV010000481.1 GCA_027335545.1 Clostridia bacterium | reverse complement strand
GAGAAGGCCCCCGCCGCCGGCCGGGGGCGCGGGCCACCTGGGGCGCAGGGGAGGCCGCCCCTGCGCCGGGGGACCGCGGGGGGGCTGTCACTGCAGGGTGAGCACGCCCCAAGCGCTGGGCACGTCGCCGTTGCCCACGAGCATGATCTGGCCCCAGGGCTTGCCGCTCGGGCCGGCGGCCGTCGCCAGCAGCGTGAACCGGAGGCGTGCGCCCTTCCCGGCCACGAAGGGCCGGGCCTGCAGCGCGCTCCAAGGGATGGCCATGGTCATCACATACCCCTGGCCCTTGATCGTCGCGGCGATGGGCCACTTGGGGTGGGAGTTGCTCTGCTGTCCGCTGGCCCCGGCGCGCATCCAGAGGTGGGGGCTCTTGTCCCCCTTCGGGCCGCGGGGCGTGCCCCAGACCGTGTAGTGGCCGTTGACCGTGTAGTTGCCGACGCTGTAGTGGGCGTTGGCCAGGAAGACGCCCAGCGAGTTCCCCAGGTACATCTGCGTCCCCACGTGGAGGTCCGAGACGGGGAGACCGGCGGCCGTCTGCACGCGATCCTCGGCCACGTACAGGTTCTTGGCGTCCCACTGCAGGTAGCAGGTACTCGAGGTCATCGGCGGGGACGTGTTGAAGCTCGAGCCGACCTCTTCTACAATGGTGCTCCCGGAGGAGATCACGTACTTCTGGGCGTTCTTCCAGGAGGCGTCCAGGACCCCCTTGATCGAGACGGGGCCGTGCGCGAACGGCGCGGCCAGGCGCTTGGTCGGGTTCTGCGCGTCCGGCGGGTACACGGCGTTGGCGGGGGCCTTCGGCTCACCCCCGGCGACGGCCGCGGCCCCGCCGCACGCCGTCAGCAACGGCAGCGCGGCGCCGCCCAGCACTAGGGCGCCGGCGGCCCGGAGCCAGCGGCGCCGCTCCAGGCGCGGCCCTCCACCGACAGCGCCCTCTCCGGGTCCGGCGGTGACGAGATCGCTTCGAGCCATTCCCTGCGCCTGGTCAGACCCAATGGCCAACCGAACCCTCGGTGTGGGCACACGTCTGCCTGACCAGGCCCTCGCCCCTTTCGGCCTTGGATTCGCCCCCCGCGGGGCGGTAGGCAACGGGCGGATCTGCGCGGCAGACGCCGCGCCTGCGGGGTTTCCACCCGGACCGGAGAACGGCACACGGTCGCGCCCGCCGCCGAGTCCGCCCGGTGGCCTGGGCGACCCCGGCCCGGGTCTGCGGCGCACCGTCGGGCGGCCGGATCCAGCCGAGCGCTCCGCCGTCAGGGGATTCGGGCCGGCCCGGCGGAGTCCTGCCAGGTGGGCCCAGCGGGCAGGGTGAAGTCATCCCGCGGGGGCCTTCCGGTGGAAGGCCCCGGGGGCGCGGTGGCGGCGCGCGGCGCGCCAGGGTACGCGGCGAGTTGGGCCCGTGCCGGGCAACGACGGTGGCTCACATACGCTTACGCGGAACGCGCCCTCCTGGTGGCACAGCCCACGGCCGCGGGGCCGGAGCCTGGGCGGCCACCGCGCCAAGCCCCAGGGGCCCCCTCGACCCCAAGGGGCAGTGGGTACGAGCAACGCTGACCACAGCATCCGGAAGTGGGTGCGGCAACAGCTCGCCCTTGCCGCACCCACCTGGGACGCCGCTGCAACCCGACCCAGGGAGTCCGGGGCTCGCCAGGGAGGGGGCGGGCTTTCGCAGCGCCCCCCCTACGGGTGCCCCGTCGCCCCGCGCGGGCGGTAGAGGTGGAACCGCCCGATCACCCCGGCCGGGCGGTAGCGCGCGGCCAGGGCGCGCAACAGCGCCGGAGGCCAGCGGGACGTGTCCCAGCGCGCGGGGGCGCCCAGCGGGAAGTTCAGTTGCACCAGCGGGAAGCCCCCCGCGGCGGCGCGCGCGATCAGCGGGGCCAGGTCGAACCGCCCGTTGCGGGCGACCTGCGTCAACTCGAACGGTTGGAAGTAGATACGATGCCCCGCGAGGACCAGGGCCCCCATGTCCTCGGCGAGGATCGGCCCGCGCGTCCGGCGGAAGACGCGCTCCAGGGCGGCTTGCGCGCGCTCGGCCGGACGCGCCCCGCCGCGGGCGCCCAGCTGCCCGTAGCCCGGCACGACGGGGTCGTGATAGGCGAAGAGGGCGCGCGCGGCGGTCCCTGCCCGGCCCGGGGCCGACGCCAGCGGCGGGATGCCGAGTGCGTAGAGGGCCAGCGTGCCGGCGGCGGCGAGGCGCCGCAGCGAGAGCAGGGCCAGGGGTGCGGCCAGCAGGGCGCAGGCCGCGATGGTCGGGAGGAAGTAGTTCACCGCGGAGCCCACCTTGCCCACGGTCAGGGCGATGGTCCAGGCCGCGAGGGCGAAGCCCCGGACCAGGCGCGCGCCCGGGTGCCCCGCCCACAGCCCCCAGCCCCACAGGGCCAGGGCCAGCAGGGGCAGCCCGCCGCTGCCCAGGAGCCAGCCGGCCAGGGCGGCCAGGGCGATGTGCGCCTCCCAGCGGTTCAGGTTGTAGAGGACGATCTGCACCAGGAACTGGCCGCGGGTGGCGACCTCCAAGGCCGCCACCGCGCCGGCCAGGGCCAGCCCCCAGCGGCGCAGCAACCGCAGGGCCATGGCCCGGTCGGTCGGCCAGAGGAGCCAGAGGGCCGCGGCCAGCCCACCGACGGCGGACTGCCGGGTCAGGGCCGCCAGGACGAACCACGGCCAGGCGCGGTCCGCCCGCTCCGGCCCGCGCGCCACCGCATAGAGCCCGGCCAGGGTCAGGGCCAGGGCGAGGGCGTCCACGCGGTGCAGCACGCCCCAGAGCCAGACGTAGCGCTGGCAGAGGAAGAGCCCCGCGCCCAGCGCGGCCACCGCCGCGCCCCGGACCCGGTCCTCTGCCAGCGCGGCCCGGGCGGTGAGCCCG
Organism: Clostridia bacterium; assembly: GCA_027335545.1. The sequence continues at coordinate 1,120 of DAHWHV010000481.1, read as the reverse complement.
CAGAGCACCGCCGTGGCGAGCGTCGCCGTGGCCGAGACGGCCCGTCCCACCCCCAGGCCCGCGTGGCCAAAGACGCGTTGCAGCAGGCCGACGGCCGCGGGGAAGAGGGGGGGGTAGTTGGCCACGGTGTACGGCGGTCGGGCGTCGCTGTGGTAGAGGGCGCGGAGGTGGAGCCCGTGCGCCAGCAGCCGCGCTTGGGCCAGCAGCGGGCCTTCGCCGTAATCGATCTGGTAGGGCAGTTGCACGACCGCCAGCGCGTGGCGCACGAAACCGATGGCGTACCAGCCCAGCGCCAGCAGGGCGACCCCCAGCACCCACCGCGCCGCCGTGGGGTGCCCGCCCCCCGGGGGCGCCCCCCCGGGAGCGGCGGCCGTCGCGGGCACGGGCGCGCCCGGGGTGGGGAGGCGCGGCGGCTTGGACGGCTGGCGCAGGGATGCCTTCATCTTGTCCGCCCTGCACCGCCCTTCAGCCTCGTCGTCTGGATTCGGGGAGCGGGTTGCCGGCCCCTGTGCCACCGGCGGTCTGGGGGGGCTGGGCGTGGAGTCGGAGGGGGGGCGCTGGCCGGCGAGGCCCCCCCCGTGGCGGCGACGGGCGCGGCCCGGTCCCGGCGGTCGGGGACGGGCAGGCCTTGCCCCGGCCGGCCGCGAACGCTCCCAGCAGGGGATCGTGGCCGTGGAACGGTGCCCGGGGACCCGAGGAGGCCGCTGCGCAAGCCTCCGGCGTCCCCGCACCACAAGGGGCCGTGGTCCGCGCGGAATGCGGGCCACTGCAAGTGGGAGACGGTGCGGCAAGAGCGAACGCTTGCAGCGCCGTGCTGACCCGGACGGCAGCCGGCCGGGACCCGAGCGGGAACGCGACCGGTGGGCGCCGGGTAGAGAGCCGCGCTGCGGACCCGTGTGGCCGGCCGGTGGGTGCCCACCGGCGGGAGGGGGTGCTGGCGTGCCCGCCGGTCTGGAGGACCCGAAGGCCGCGGCTCCCGGGGGGGACGGGGACCCCGCCGAGGGCGACGACGCCCAAGAGGCGCTGGACGACCTCGCGGGGGCCGACGCCTTGGCCCGCGCCCTGGCCGGGGCCGTGGGGCGGGTGGTCGCCGGACTCGCCCCCTGGGGGGCGGCGCCGC
>DAHWHV010000437.1 GCA_027335545.1 Clostridia bacterium | reverse complement strand
GTTGGAGCGGGTCCGGGCCCTGGGCAAGGGGCTGGGGACGACCTTCGGGTATCTCTTCAAGCCGCGCGCGACCGTCGACTACCCGGAGAAGGAGCGGCCGGTGCCGGAGCGCTTCCGGGGCCTGCACATCCTGGACCGCTACGACGACGGCCTGGAGAAGTGCGTAGGCTGCGAGCTCTGCCAGGCGGCCTGTCCGGCCCACTGCATCACGGTCGAGGCGGCGGAGAACGCCGTCGACGCCCCGCACTCGCCGGGGGAGCGCTACGCCTGGCGCTACGAGATCGACCTGCTGCGCTGCATCTTCTGCGGCTTCTGCGAGGAGGCGTGCCCCACGGGGGCCATCCAGCTCACCCCGCGCCACGACCTCGTGGGCTACAGCCGGCAGGACTTCGAGGTCGACAAGCGCTGGCTGACCGTGCCGCCGCCCCAGGAGGTGGCGCCCGCCCGGGCGCCGGGCGGCAACAGGGGGCCGATCGCCGGATGATCACCTTCCTGATCGTGGCGGCCGTCGCCATCGCCGCGGCGGTCGGCGTGATCGCCGCCCGCAACGCGGTGCACAGCGTGCTTTGGCTGGTCGTGCACCTCTGCAGCCTGGCCGTGCTGTACATGACGCTGCACGCGCAGTTCCTGGGTCTGGTGCAGATCCTGCTCTACGCCGGGGCCGTGATGGTGCTGTTCCTGTTCGTGCTGAGCCTGCTCAGCGCCCGCAGCGCGGCCGACCCCGTCGGGGGGCCGCAGCCGCGCGGCCAGGTCGGCTTCGCCGTGGCCGCCGCCGTCGTCGTGGCGGCGATGGTCGTGGCCGGGGCCGTCGGGGGCGCGATCGCCCCGGGGACGGCGGCGCCCCCGACGGCGGCCGGGGTGTTCGGCAGCGTGCGGGCCTTCGGCCAGGCCCTGTTCGGCCCCTACCTGCTGCCCTTCGAGGCGACGGCGCTGGCCCTGCTGACGGCGATCGTCGGGGCCGTGGCCCTCTCCGCCGGTCACGACGCGGAGGCCCGCAACGGCCTGCCCGGATCGGCGGTCGCCGAGCCGCGCACCGAGGGCGAACCGCTCGAGGTCGGGCACGCCTCCCCGGCCGAGGCGGTCGCGGTGGGAGGCGAACGCTGATGCCCGTCGGCTTGCCCCTGTACCTGGGCCTGAGCGGCATCCTCTTTGTGCTCGGGGGCCTGGGCCTGCTGCTGCGCCGCGACCCGCTGGTGATGGTGATGTCGGTCGAGTTGATGTGGAACGCCGCCAACCTGGCGCTGATCGCTGCGGCGCGCCACTACGGGGACCTGGGCGGGCAGGTCTTCGCCTTCGTGGTGATCACGGTGGCCGCCGCCGACGTGGCGATCGGCCTGGCCCTGACGGTGCTCCTGGGGCGGACGCGCGGCACGCTGGACGCGGACCGGCTCAAGTGGCTCAAGGGGTAATGGCTCCAGGGCCTCAGTCGGGCTGAGGCCAGGGGCGGGGCGGCGCCGCCGTCCCGTCCGCGTCGCGGATCGGCGGGGGGCCTCGGCCCGCGCCGTGGGGGGTGCTCGGAGATCTCTACCGTCGGCCTGCTGGCCCTACTGACCCTGCTGTTCCCGCTGGCGGGGGCGCTGGTCCTCTCCCTGGTGCCCCTGCCCCGCCGCCTCGCCGGGCCCGTCGGGGGCGGCAGCGTCCTGTTGGCGCTGCTCGCGACGATCGGCATGGCCCTGTCCGGCGGCGGCCCCGGGGCGTTCCCCTTCGGGGCGCACGGGGCCCTGGTCGGGGGCACCGACGTGCACCTGGCCACCTGGGCGGTCGCCGGGGGGCTGCGCATCCCGCTGGGCCTCTGGGTGGACGGGCTCTCGGCCGTCTTCGCCCTGGTGATCACCGGGGTGGGCTTCCTCATCCACGTCTACTCCCTGGCCTACATGTCCGCGGAGTCGGACGTGGATTACGCCCGCTACTTCGCCGGCATGAACTTCTTCGTGGGCGCGATGCTCCTGCTGGTGCTGGCCAGCAGCTTCCCGCTGCTGCTGATCGGCTGGGCGGGGGTCGGCTTCGCCTCCTACCTGCTGATCGGTTTCTGGTACCAGCGGCCCGCGGCCGTGGTCGCGGCGCGCAAGGCCTTCATCCTCAACACCGTGGGCGATGTGGCCCTGGTGCTGTGCATCGCGGTGCTGGCCGCGACGCTCGGGCACGTCGACTTCCGGGGGGTCCTCGGCCCTGCCGGGGTCGCCGCCCTGGCGGCGC
>DAHWHV010000362.1 GCA_027335545.1 Clostridia bacterium | reverse complement strand
CGCCATCAGGTACAGCCGGGCCACCGGGCGCCCGAGGAACCGCCGCAGCAGGGCGTAGGTCAGCCAGGCCACCCCGGCGGCCCCGGCGACCCCGGGGAGCCACAGGCCCATGATCCGCACCACCTCACCCGCCTCCCTCCGGGACTCGGTTCTGCTCGGGCATCGCCCAGGCCGCCAGCAGACGGCCCGTGGCGTCGGCCGCCGCCTGGGCCTGGGCATCCGGGGCCAGGGGCAGGTCCCCCGCAGCGGGGCGGAACCCCGCGGGCCCCGCTTCCAGCCGCCCCTCGATCCGGCTCAGGGCGTCCAGCACGGGCCGCAGGGCGGCGCCCCGGTCGTTGGTCTCCCGCAGCGCGCGGCGCACTGCCTCCGCCCGGCCGCACCCCCAGCGGGCGCAAAGCGCGGCGAGGGCCGCCGCGGACGCCGGGTCCAGGCGGACGGGGAACGGTGGCGGCGCCGCCGAGGGTGGGCCCGGCATCGGGCTCACGCCCCCGTCGCGGCCAGGGTGGGCGCCGCCCCAGCCATCGCCAGGAACCCGAGGGCATTGGCCCACACCGGCTCCGGCATCAGCCGCGTCAAGGGGTGCAGGTCCGTCAGGAAGGGCGCCAGGGCCTGCCCGCCCCCTCCGCCGACCAGCACCGCACCCAGGAGGGCCAAGCGGTCGCCCCAGGCGCGGCGGACCTCTTCGGCGACCTCGGCGGCGAGGGCCCGCAGGCCCGCGGCGACCGGCGCGCCGGCGTCGACCTCGCGCCCCTGCAGGTACAGTCGGCCGCGGTAGTTGGCGAGGGCGTCCTCCACCGCGCCTTCGGGGACCAGCACGCCGGCCTGCTCCGTCAGTCCCTGCCGCACGCGCTCATAGACCAGGCCCGCGCCCAGGTCGGCGCTCCCGCAGGCCGCCTCGTCGAGGGCCAGACCGGCGGCGACGCGGCGCATGACCAGGTAATCGGTCGTCCGGTAGCCGACATCGATCAGGCCGACGGGTTTGAGCGCCAGGGCCGGGTCGCGCTGCAGGGCGTACTGGAAGGCGCCCGCCGCCTGCGGCAGCACCCGCACCGAGCGGAGCGTGACCTCCGCCTCGCCCTCGCGGTCCACGCCGACGGCCGCCGCGCGGCCCTCCAGGCGCTGCCGCAGCGCGTTGCGCTGGCCCGCCTGCGTCCAGAGGGCCAAGGGCAGGCCGAGCAACAGGTCCACCTCCCCGCGGCCCGCCAGGAGTCGAGCGGCCGCCAGCACCTGCACGTCGTAGCCCGCGCGCCCCGCCGCCTCGGCCGCCCAGGCCCGGCGCCCCGTCTCGCCGATCTGGTAGTGCGCCGCTTCCGGTTCGTCCGGCCAGCGCAGGCGCACGGCGTGCCCCTCGGCCGGGGCCCCGAGGGTACCGGTCAACCCCTGCGGCGCGGCCGGCCGCCGCCGCAGCGTGGTGGGCCAGGAGACGCGCAGACCGGCGGGCGAGACCGCCTTGGTGAAGCCGTACCCCACATCCACCGCCAGCACCATGAGCAATACCCCCTGTAGTCGCGCTTGGGGCCCTGGGCCCCAGAGTCTCGGCGGCTTTGAGCCATGGTTCTGTAATCGCCCGTGGTAGTCGCTCCGCAGCCGAAGAGCCCCACGGCCCACCGGGCTTTGAGCCTTCGTTCTGTAGTCGCCCCCCGTCGCCGTCGCGGACACGCGACTACAGAACATCTGCTCAGTTCTCGGAACCCGTTGGGGCTCTGCGCCGGAGCCTGTAGTCGTCTACCGCTCCAACCCCAACTCCGCCGCCCGCTCCCGCCGGCCCCGCTCCTCGGCCCGCTGCGCGGCGCTCATCCCGGCCAGTTCGGCCCTGGCCTCTGCCCGCCGCCGCTCCCGCTCCAGGACACCGTGCGCACCGCGCAGGACCGCCGCGGCGCCCCGCCGAGTCTGGTGGGCCTTCTGGCGTTGCGCCCGGCTCTCGTCGCGCCGGCCCTGGGCCGCCGCCCGCAGCACCGCCTGCGCCACGCGGTCGCGGACATCCGCGCACGCCCGCTGCCAGGCGGCGTCCCCGGCCTGGGGTTGGCCGGAGTACAGGCCGGTCAGGTCGCGGGTCGCCCGCTCCAGGCCGGCCAGAGCCGCACCCAGCGCCGGCCGCTGCAGCACCCAATCGGCCACCGCCCGTGCCTCCGCCTTCACCTCGGGCGGCATGAAGGCCAGGGCGATGCGCCCCCGGCCCGGCATCCCCGGCGCCAGGGCCGCGATGCGGCGCGCGAGTTCGTCCAGGTCCGGGCGGGGGAACGTCGGTGGGAGCCGGCCGCCGCTCGGGGCCTCGGCCTGGGCCTCCAGCGCGATGCGCCGGGTCTGACCGAGGTTGAAGCGACCCGCCGCCACCACGGCATCCCGCGCCGCCGTTCCTTCGGCGGCCATCTGTGCGCGCAGCGGCCCGAACACTTCGCGGGCCACGGCACGCCGGACGTTGCGCAGTTCATGCCTCGACAAATCGGGTCGGCGGCCGCGGCGGCCGGGCTCGATCCAGGCCAGGACGTGGATGTGCGGCTGGCCGACCCCACCCCGCCCGACCTTCTGGTGCATCGCGGCCACCCAGCGCAGGTGCTCCCCCAGGCCGGTTTCGACGGCGAACTGGGGCATCACGCGGCGCGCCAGGTCCCGCCAGTCCGCTGGGGTCGCCAGGCCGCAGCGGAGGGCATCGGGCTCCCGCAGCGAGAGGACGATCTGCCAGTGCCAGGCGGCACCGCCGATTTCGTCCTGCACCC
>DAHWHV010000328.1 GCA_027335545.1 Clostridia bacterium | reverse complement strand
GGGAGGCCCGCCGGGAGGCCCGCCAAGAGTAGGACAACGGCAGGCCAGACCGGCCGAGCCCGCCGAGCGCCACCCTGGGAGGGGAATGCCCCATGTCCCCCGAGACTCCGGTCCAGAGCCCGCCCGAGCGGCAGGAGGCCGCGGCCCCCACCCCGACCCCGCCGGCCCCGCGCCCCTGGATCTGGGGGCCCACGGTGCTGGTCCTGGCCGCCGGTTCGGCCCTCTGGGTGCACGGGGTCTTTCGCGCCCTGTCCCTGGCTGCCTCCGCCTTCGCCTTCTACGCCCTCTTGCGGCGCGGCCGGGGCCGTGGCAGCCCCCCACCCCCGCGGCTCTGGTGAGCGCACGGGGGGGCGTCCCCGCGGAGCCTCTGAGCCGAGCGTCAGCCGGGCCCTCGCCCACGACCCGCTGCCGCTCCCCCCGTCTGCCCCCGGGCCGGCGGCCCGCGCCGGCCCGGACCGCCCACTTGGCGTCCCCGCGCCCGGCCTGCGCCGGGTCCTGCCCCCGCCACGGGGTCCACCTGGGGAAGAGGCCGGGGCCTCGCGTGTCGCGCCTTGTCGACGCGCACCAGCCATGCTACGATCCGCCCGCAACTGCATACGGGCCGCGGGTACCCGGGACCGAGGCCGATCGCCGCCCGTCAGGGAAGTGGCGACCGGTTGGTCGCGTTCGCGGTGGGGGCCGGGTGCAGCGCCTGTCGCGCTTGGGCGCGCTGACGCCGCACCCAGACACTGCAAGGCCGTCCGCGAACCCCAGCAGCCTGTCCCTGCAAAGTAAAGGGGGCTAGCGCACATGATCGCCATGGCGAGCCGCCATGGGGCCTCGGGCTGCGCGGCGCGACCCGTGCGGCCGACCCGCGCCCCGTCAGGCGCCAACGCCCGGCCCCTCCCCTCCGCGCGCCCCCTGCCAGGGCCCACCCCGGGCGAGCAGGGGGGCGGGGCCGCGTGATGCGCTCGACGAGCCTGGGCTACCCACGCATCGGCCCCAAGCGCGAATGGAAGCGGGCGTTGGAGGCCCACTGGGCCGGGGAACTCGATGAGCCGGGTCTGCTGGCCGCCGCCCAGCAGGTGCAGCGCGGCGCGCTCCGCGCCCAGGCAGCCACCGGACTCGATGTCGTCCCCGTGGGCGACTTCTCCTTTTACGACCACGTTCTGGACGCGGCCGTCCTGGTGGGGGCCGTACCGGAGCGCTTCGGGCTGCCCGCCGGCCGACCCGTGGACCTCGCCACCTACTTTGCGATGGCGCGCGGCCGCGACGTGCCGGCCCTTGAGATGACCAAGTGGTTCGACACCAACTACCACTACCTCGTCCCCGAGTTCACCGCGGGTCAGACCTTCGCCCCCGATGCGCGGCGCCCCCTGGCGGCCCTGGCCGGGGCCCGGGCGGCCGGCGTCGCGGGCCGCGTGGTCCTGTTGGGCCCGGTCAGCCTGCTGCTGTTGGGCAAGGCGAAGTCCGACGGCCTGCTGCCCTGGCGCGACCAGCTCGACGCCGTGGTGGAGGCCTATGCCGAGGTGCTGAGCCAACTCGCCGCGGCCGGCGCCGAATGGGTGCAGTTCGACGAACCCTGCCTGGTCCAGGACCGGACGGAGGCCGAGTTGGCCGCGGTCACCCGGGCCTACACCGCCCTGGCCCGCCGGCGCGGCAACACCCGCTTGGCCGTAGCGACGTACTTCGGGGAGGTCGGCGAGTCCCTGCCCACCCTCACCCGCCTGCCCGTCGAGGCCCTCGCGCTGGACTTCGTCGCCGGTGGCGCGGGCAACCTCGCCGCGCTGCGCGCGGCGCCCTGGCCCGCGCACCTGGGCCTGATCGCCGGGGTCGTCAACGGCCGCAACGTGTGGATCGCGCGGCTCAGGGAGCGCCTGGGCCTGCTGGAGGAACTCGCGGGACTCTGCGGGCGCGACCGGGTCACCGTCTCACCCTCCTGTTCACTGCTCCACGTACCGATCGACCTCGGGCAGGAGCGCCACCTCGACGCGGAGGTGCGCCCCTGGCTCGCCTTCGCCAACCAGAAGCTCGCGGAGGTGGCCGTGCTCGCCCGGATGCTCCACGACGGGCCGACCGCGGCGGGCGCCGAACTCGCCGCCAACGACGCGGCCTGGGCGCAGCGGGAATCGGCCCACCGGCTCCGCCTGCCGGAGGTGGCCACCCGCGTCGCCGCGCTCAGCCCCGGCGACTTCCATCGCCGGACCCCGTACAGCCAGAGGCGCCGCCTCCAGGCCGAGCGCCTCCCCCTCCCGGCGCTGCCCACGACCACGATCGGCTCCTTCCCACAGACGGCTGAGGTGCGCAGGCTGCGGGCGCGCTGGCGGCGGGGGGACCTGACCCTGCCCGCGTACGAGCAGGCCCTGGAGGCGGAGATCCGCCGCACGATGGGCTTGCAGGAGGACCTGGGCCTGGACGTGCTGGTACACGGCGAGTTCGAACGCAACGACATGGTCGAGTACTTCGGCGAGCAACTGGATGGGTTTCTGTTCACCGAGCAGGGCTGGGTGCAATCCTACGGCAGCCGCTGCGTGAAGCCGCCGATCCTCTTCGGGACCGTGCGGCGGCCCCGCGCCATGACCGTGCGCTGGTCGGCGTTCGCCCGGTCCTGCACCCACCGGCCGGTCAAGGGCATGCTGACCGGCCCGGTGACCATTCTGCAGTGGTCGTTTGTCCGGGACGACCAGCCGCGGTCCCAGACGTGTCGCGAGGTCGCCCTGGCCATCCGCGACGAGGTCAGCGACCTGGAGGCGGCCGGCATCCCCATCGTCCAGGTGGATGAGCCCGCCTTGCGCGAGGGCCTGCCCCTGCGCCGGGAGGCCTGGGCCGAGTACCTGGCCTGGGCGACGGACGCCTTCCGCCTCAGCACGGCGGGCGCCGCCGACGCGACACAGATCCACACCCACATGTGCTACGGGGAGTTCGGCGACATCATCGAGGCGATCTCGGCCCTGGACGCCGACGTGATCTCCATCGAGAACGCCCGCTCCGGGGCCGAGTTGCTGGGCGTCTTCCGGGCCCACGGGTACGACAAGGGCATCGGTCCCGGCGTCTACGACATCCACTCCCCGCGCGTCCCCTCGGCGGAGGAGATGGCTGGCCTGCTCCGGGCCACGCTCTCCGTGCTCTCCCCCGCCCAGGTCTGGGTCAACCCCGACTGCGGCCTCAAGACCCGCGCCTGGCCCGAGACCCTGGCCGCCCTACGCAACATGGTCCAAGCCGCCACCACCCTGCGGGCGGCGCTGGCGGCCGAGTGAGGGTGGGTCCGCGCCGGCTGGGTCGCGCCGGCCGGCGCGGCCCCTGCCGGAAGCCGCGTTGGGCCACTGCGGCCGCAAAGCAGTCGTTTTGCAGTGACCACCTGTGCACTCCAACAGGGAGGTCCGGAAGTGGGCGGGCGCCCAAGGGGCGCCCGCCCACTTGGCCCCCACCCCTCCCTAGTCCCAGCGCAGCGAGGCGTTGCTGCGGTATTCGGTGACGCGGCTTTCGAAGAAGTTCTTCTCCCTGGGCAGATCGATCGTCTCACTCATCCAGGGGAACGGGTTGCTGCTGCCGTAGACGGCCGCCAGGCCGATGCGCTCCAGGCGGCGGTCCGCGATGTACTGGACGTAGGCGCGAAACATGTCCGCCGTCAGGCCGAGGATGCCTTCGGGCAGGGCCTCACGCGCATAGGCCGCCTCCAGTTCGACCGCCGCCGCCACCCGCTCCGTCGTGCGCCGACGGAAGTCCTCGCTCCAGAGTTCCGGGTTCTCCTGCTTGATGCCGTTGATCAGGT
>DAHWHV010000307.1 GCA_027335545.1 Clostridia bacterium | reverse complement strand
CGGAGGCCGGGGCCTCCTGGGTTCGCCGGCTGTGGTCAGACTTCGACCAGCACCTCGCTCCGGACCTGGCGTTCGTCGAGGTGTCGAGCGCGTTGCTCAAGAAGGTGCGGCGGTGCGAGTTGGACGGGGACGAGGCCCGCGCGGCCATTCGGCTGCTTGCGGTACGTCCCCCGATCCGTACGGTGCCCACGCAGCATCTCCTGCCCGCGGCCTACGAGTTCGCGAGCACGGTGCATTGTTCACTCTACGACGCGGTGTACGCGACGCTCGCCCTCCACACGAGCAGCCGACTGCTGACGGCCGACGAAGCCTTCGCCCGCGCACTCGGTGCAGCGGTGGGTGGACCGGAACTCATCCTTGTCCCCCGTGTTTGACCCTGCATCTCGCAGCGTCAGGCGGGCGCCGCTACGCAGAAGGACCCCGAGACGCGAGTGGGTGAGCGGGTGGCAACGGGCCGGCCCCTGGGCACCAAGGCGACCGGCCGCCCCTTTGCGAAAGTCAGGTTGCCTGCCCCACGGCGGCCCCAGGCAGGGCGGCCGCGGTCAGCGCGCGCAACGCCGGCTCGCCCGGGCTTACGCCCGCAAGGGCGCGGCGGGGCCGAGCAGTTCCCCCTGGCCATAGGCGATGCCCAGCCGGCGCAGGGCGGCCAGTTCGGCCGGTGTGGCCACGCCCACGGCGATGACCTCCGTGTGGACACGGCGCGCGTAGTGGCAAAGCGATTCGACGTAGGTCCGGCGGCCGAAGTCGCGGTCGACGTCACGCACCAGCACCGGGTCGAGCTTGAGGTAGGCAGGGCGGAGGTCGATCAAGTCCTGCGGGGTGGCGGCCCCCGCGCCGAAGCGGTCGATGGCCAGGGCGACCCCGGCGCCCGACCTCGCCAGCCCGCGGCGCACGGTCTCCACCTGCGCGCCGGCCACCGCCACCTCCAGGACCAGGCCGGCCGGGGTGAGGCCATGCTCCCGCAGCATGGCCACCGTCGCCGCGAGGAACCCCGGGCGGCCCAGCGACTCCGGGTGCACGTCCAGGAACAACCTTCCCGCGGCCGCGCGCCAGCCCGCCAGCGCGGTACGCAGGCGGGCGATGTCGATCCCCGCCCCTTCGGCCCCTTGGCTCGCCGCGCTGAACAGACGTCCCGGCCTCTCCCAGGGGGAGTCCCGCGGCCCGGCGATCTCCGCCTCGTAGCCGAGTACGCGCCGCCCCTGGATCTCGGCGACGGGTTGGCAGAGCGCTCGCAACTGGCCCGCCTGCAGCAGGGTGGCGAGGCCGTCGGCGCCCGCGCCGTTCGGTTGCCCGACACGCGGGCCAGGGAGGACCGCCAGCCGGGGGGGCGTGAGCCGGCCAGCGGGCAGCGCGCGGGAGAAGGCGGGCGCGAGTACGGCGGCCAGGCGGCGCAGTTGCCTGCGTTGGGCCGCGCTCGGCCGGCGGAGGCGTTGCGACTCGAAGTCCACCACGCCGACGACGCGGCGACCCGCGCGCAACGGGAGGGCCAACTCCCAAAGGGCGCCGGGGACGCCGGGAATGTAGCGGTCGTCCAGGGCCACCTCGGGCACCCAGAGCGGCCGCCCCGCACGCGCGGCCGCTCCCGTCACGCCGACGCCAAGCGGGATCCGGCAGCCCAACCCGCGGTCCGGCCGAAAGCCGCGGGTTCCCATCACCTCCAGGAACCCGGACGAACCGTCGCCCAGGAGTACTTCGCACGGGCAACCCGGAAGCAAGGCGTCGACCAGGCGCAGCAACGCGGCCGCCAAGCGGCGGGGCGGCGCCGCGGCGATGGCGAGCCGCAACAACGCGTTCTCGCGGCGGAGCCGGAGGACCTCGGCGGCGGCGGGCGCGCTGGGCCGCCGGACCGCGCGCACCCGCCGCGTAGCCACGCCGCTCACTCCCCGTTTCTCTCCCCATCATGGTCGGCGCCCCCGGTGGAGTAAAGGGGGCTGTGGCGCCGCACAGTGGGCGGAGCAACGGCCTCGGCCGCCTGCCCGAGCCACGGCCCTCCAGCCGACGCTTGTCCGTGGCGCGCCCGCAGAACCGATGTCCGCCCGTGACCGCGGCGCGCCACCCGCTCAGCCCGGGGGAGCCCCAAGAGACCCAGGGACGCGCTCCGGCCCGCGGCGGATGCCGCGTACTTCTTCACCGACGACCCGGCGCGCTCAGCCAACGGATGAAGAAGGTCGCAGCACACTTGCGCCACTGCGCGCGGAGAACGGAGGCCGTGCCTGGTGTGCGCCGTGTGCGTGACCGCGTGGGGCAGCCAGCGCGCCTCTCGCCCGCCCCTGCTTCACCCCCCCACGTCCCACCGATACGCCGCCCGCCGTCCCGACACGGGGTTCGTCACCTGCACCGACACCGTGTCGCCGGGCGCGAGCCCCGCCCCCTGCACACAGCCCGCGCCGGATCCCGCGCCGCCGGACGGGCAGATGGCCGCCACGGCGATGCGCCGGTCCGCCCACTGGGCGACGTTCACCGCCCCGGACCCGGTGGCCGCGGCGGTTACGCCCGCAACGCCCACGGTGCTCGCCCCGCCCCCCGCCGTCCAGCACGCGGCGGGCGCCCCGGAGGCCACGTCCGCCCCTGCGCCGCCCGCCGGTGGACACACCGTGATCAGCAGGGTGCCGTTGCCGGATCCCGCGAAGGCCGGCTGCCAGCCGAAGCCCGATCCCACGATCGTGAGCGCCGCGCCGCCGCCCAGTTGGTACTGCACCGACACCGAATCGACCAGCGGCACCTCGGCTCGCTCGTCGCGCAGCAGCGACCAGGCGCGATAGGCGAGCAGGGCCAGTTCGCCGCGGGTGAGCACGGCGGCGGGCGACACCGCACGGCCCGCCAGGGGCAGCAGCCCGCGCGCCAGAGCGGTGGCCATGTCGCCGCGCAGGGCCGGGGCGGCGCCGAGCGCGCCGGGGAAGGCGGCGAGGACCGTATCCGGCGATGCGGGGAGGGGGGCGCCCTCCAGGCCCGCCGCGCGCACGAGCACCGATGCCTCGTCCTCCAGGGTCGCCGGTTCGGTCAGCGCGCAGTGGGGGAAGGCGGCGGCCACCCCCGCAAACTCCCCGGCGGCCTGGGCCGCCGCGCTGCCGGCCCAGGATCCGGCGGGGACGGCGCAGGGCGGCGTGCCCTGGCCTGTATACACCCCGAGCACGCCGGGGACCAGCGCGGCCAGATCCGCCAGGGTGGCGGGGCGAGCGGGTTCATAGAGGAGGCGGCCGCCGCTGGGGATGCCGGCGATCAGGTGCCGGGTATAGAGCACGCAGAGCGCGTTGCCCACCGGGCCCGGGGCGACGTCGGCGAACGGTTGGCGCACCGTGCAGGGGGGCCCCGAGCGCGCGGACGGCGGCGGCACCGGCCGGCAGCCGGCCACCGCCAGCGTCATGCCCGCCGGCGCCACCAGCGCCGGAAGGGAGGGGGCAGGCGCGCCGTAGGCGGCCTGCCCCGCGGCCGAGGCGGCCGGCGCCAGCGCGGCGGTCACGCCCGCCACCTGGCAGGCCGGATCCGACACATCCACCGTCGCCACGCCAGCGGCGCCGGTCGCCAACGTGATCCCCTGCCCCCCGCCAGCGAACCGGGCGGAGCCAAGGGCCCGCAGGCGGATGGGCAGGCCCTCTAGGGGACGCCCGGTCAGGGGGTTGGTGGCAACGACCCTTAGCCCCACGGACCGTCCCGGGGCCACGTGCGCGGCGGCCGGACCTAGGGTCAGGTGGACGGAAGCCGCCGAGGCGACGGTGATCTGCATGGTGCCCGGCGCCGCCTGGGAGCCAGGGCACGCCGCGCTGACGGTATACGTCCCGGGCGTTGCCGCCCCGAAGGCGTTGGCGGCCGTCCCCCGCGACCCGGTGATGGCCGTCGCGGTGGTGAGTGTGGCCCCCGGCCCGCCCGTGACCCGCCACACGACGGGCAGCCCCGCTACACCCACGGTCCCGCCCGCGGCAAAGGTCGCCACGACAGGCAGCGTGGGGCCCCCGGCCACCGCTTGGCCCTGCCCGGATGCCGCCGCGGCGCTCGCCCCGGCGGGGCCCAGCGCGGCGAGCGTGATCGCGGAGATGTTCGCGCAACTCCCCGTGAAGGTCGCGTTGGCCGTCGCCGTCACCGTGTGTTGGTTGGCGGTGTCCGTGTAGGTCGCGGTGATCAGGTCCGCCTCCGGCACCGTGTCGGTGATCGTCGTCGCCGCAGAGCCGCCCGCGCCGGTGGTCAGCGTCGCGGCCGCCAGTTGCGGGCCGCCGCCGCTGCCCTCCCCCTTCACGCTCAAGGAGACGGCCGCCCCGTCCACGGAGCCGCCCGGCCCCTGGAGGGACACGGTCACGGTCTCTGGCGTCCCCGCCGGGGCGCTGCTCGGCGACACGGCCAGGGAGAGGCTGGAGACCTGGGGTTGCACCGTCACGGGAAAGGCGTTGCTGGTTCCGGTGATGCCCTGGACCTGGATCGACCCGGTACCGGGCGCGAGGACCGACCCGCCCGCGCCGGCGGAGGCGGTGGCCGAGACGCAGGCCGCCGTCAGGGTGATCGCCGTGGGCGTCCAGCTGCAGGTGGCAGACGTCGTGGTCGAGGTGGTACCGGATACCGCTGCCTGGACGCTGGCCACCAGACTCGTGGCGCCATCGGTGATGTATACGCGTCCGGGCGGTTCGCCGAAGTCCACCCCGGTGATCACCACCGGGGGGTAGAGGGTCGGCGCCGACCCGCCGGAACCGGACGTCGCGAAGATCACATCCGCCCAGGCGGCCGGGTCGACGCCCTGGATCTCCGGCCCGCCCTGGGCCGAGGCCGGGGCAGCGGCCAGCAGCAGACCTGCCGTGGCGCACGCCGCCGCCAGCCAGCGCGGGATCCGCACCGCGCCCACCATCGCTCATCCCCCGCGACCGGCGCTCTCTGGTACGGGGCGAGCGCCCCGTCTCTCTGTATCGGGATGAACGGGGTGTGTCGTGAGCCCCCGGGTGGAGGGAGGGCAACACGCGCCACGGCCATCACCCCGGGGGCCCGCCGCCCCCGCGGGGGCGCTCCAGGGGGTACGGGGCACCATCCTGACTACCACCAGCAGGGGTGCCCGCGACATTGTCCCGCAACCATGGCGGCGGCAGGCATGGTCGCGGGACAGACCCCGGCAAGGGGCCAGGGACGCCCCGGCTCGGGCATCAAGCCCGCCGAGACGCCCCCGGCTTCACCCCCGCACCCCCCGGGGGGTCTGCGTCGCTGCCCACACCGTTCCCGGCTCAGTTCATCCGGTCGGCCGGGTCGATCTCGTCCTCGTACGGGACCGGTTCCGCCCGCCCGGACTGCGAACTCCGCTCCGCCGTCTCCATGATGGCGATGACGCGCCGCGCCTGCTCCGGCTTGACGTCCAGCGGGCCGCCCCGCAACAGGTGATCCGCCAGCTGACGGTAGTAGTTGGCCCAGCCCGACTCGGCGAACTTGATGGTCGCGCTGGCGCCGAGGCCGTCCAGATCCGTTTCGACACGGAAGGCGCCCTGCGTGTCTTCGGCGGCGCCCAAGGTGCCGAGGACACGCCAGCGCGGCTTGCCCAGGCGCGCGATGCTGGACATGTGCACGTCGGCCGTGACGCCGTTCGCGAAGACGAGTAGCGCGTGCACGTCGTCCTCGTTGGTCACGTCCATCCAGCGCAGCTTGCGGAAGAAGCCGCGCACCTCGACCACGCGGCTGGGTACGATGCCCAGCAACCAGTCGAGGTAGTGGGCGCCCCAATCGTAGAAGTGCCCGCCGGAGACCTTCTTGTCCGAGCGCCACCAGTACCCGGGGTGGCCGTAGCCGCCGCCGAACATCTCCACGCGGAAGACATCGCCGAGCAGCCCCTGGCGCACGATGCGCCGCAGGGTCTGGTAGTCGCCGTCGTGCCGCCGGTTGTGGAAGGTGGTCAGCATGCGACCGCTGGCCCGCG
>DAHWHV010000288.1 GCA_027335545.1 Clostridia bacterium | reverse complement strand
TCGTGGCGCCGAACCTGTGCGCAGCAAGCGGTGGCCGGCGGCAGCGGACCGGCGTACCGCTCCGAAGTCACCCCCGCTCGTGGCGCCGTCTGGGTGAAGGCCCCCCGCCGGAACGACGCGACCCTGGACCACGGCGGGCGCCGGCAGGGATCGGTGGGCAGGGGTGGTATGGCCCCGCGGGGGGCACACACCGCGCGCGGCTCCGGGCTTCGTCGTGCCGTGTGCCCTGGGGTCGCGGGTCCGCATGCGCGGGCGCGGCCCGCCCGTCCGCGCCCAACGCCCCACAGGGGCAAAACCGAGGCGGAAAGGGGACACCCGGTCGGACGGGCGCGTGCGCGGCAGGCCCGGGGGGGCGCGCGCACGCGGTCACCGGGGAAGGAGTTGGCAGAAGGACCCCATGGCGGCGCCACGTCGTGGCGCCTGCAGGTGCAGGCCGGCCCGCGGCCCCGCCGCATGGCTCCGCTCGTGGCGCCAGCGCCCGCCGGCGCGACACCCGGCGCCTACCGGCTCCGGTACCCCGGAGGCGAGGTGGCCGCCCAGGTCGAGGACGGTGCGTTGCTGGCGGTCATCCCCATGCTCGCAGCGGGCGAGGAGCGCACGTGCGACCTGGAGCCGGCCGCGCAGCCCGACCTCGCGGTTGCCCGCCGCGATGGGCCGCGCATCGCGGTGGCGGTGGGGGGGGCGCCCGTCGGCGACCTGCTGCTGGAGGGCGGTACCAAGCCCTATCTGTACCCGCTGCTCCTGCCCGACGGGCAGAGCGTCACGCGCCGGGTGCCGCCTGACGAAGCGGCGGGCGACGTGAAGGACCACCCGCACCACAAGGGGCTGTGGGTGGGTCACGGAGATGTCAACGGCGTCGACCTTTGGGCCGACAATCCGCGTAACCTGGGGCGGGAGGTGGTGCGCGAGGCCTCCTGCACCTCGGGCCCCGTCACGGCGCGCATCGCGCTGCGTGTCGACTGGACGGGCCCGGACGGCCAGAGGGTGCTTCAGGAGCGGCGGGTGTACCGCTTCTGGCACGTCGGCGCGGGGGCCCGCCTGATCGACGTCGCCTCGACCTACACCGCGGGGCCCGGGGGCGAAGCCCGATTCGGCGACACCAAAGAGGGTGCCCTCTGCTGCATCCGCTTGGCCGCGGGGATGGAGGGTAACCGCGGCGGGCTCATCACGACCTCCACCGGGGCGCGGACCGAGGCCGAGGCGTGGGGTAGCGCGGCGAGTTGGTGCGACTACAGCGGCCAGCCCTTCGCCGCAGACGGACGGACCCGGCGGCCGGAGGTCGGGGTGGCGATCCTGGACCACCCGGACAATCCGCTTCACCCGGCGCGTTGGCACGTGCGCGATTATGGGCTGTTTACGGCGAACCCCTTTGCCCTACACGACTACCTGCCGCGCCGCGGCCTGCGGGGGGACTACACGGTCCCGGCCGGCGAGGGCGCGACCTTCCGCTACCGGGTGTACGCCCACGCGGGGGGTGCGGAGGCCGCCGATGTGGCGGGCCGTTACGCCGACTGGGCCTGGCCGATCCAGGCCAAGGCCGTCTGAGGCGGCGGGTCGGTGCGGGGGGGAGCGGGCCGGCCCGGTCCCCCCCGCGCCCACGGGCCGTTGCTAAAGAAGCGGGGGGGGCGCCCGCAAAGGACCGCCAGGACCGGCAGGGGTGCCTTCCTGGGCAGAGGGTCGGCAAGAAGCGGACACGCTTGCCACGCCAGGCGCACAGTCCACCAACGACAGGGTGACGGCCTCACCGGCGCGCCGCGACATACCCTCTCCGTCGCCTCCCGCGGGCGTGCCCCTCGCAACACCGGCAGCAGACCTTCCCACCGCCTCGTACAGCCCCACAGGATTCTCCTGGAAACAATCCTCATCGACTCCCTTGGCTGCTACGCATCCTCGCCCGGTTCCTCGGGGAACCGGCTGAGCAGGAAGGCGGCGGCGAGCAGGCCGAGCGGCGGTGGGAGGAAATAGCCCGTGAGACCGCCGGGCAGGGCCAAGGCCAGGGCGAGCAAGGCGCACGCGGCCAGGGCCAATTGG
This sequence comes from Clostridia bacterium, assembly GCA_027335545.1. Next base: position 872 of record DAHWHV010000288.1, on the reverse strand, counting down.
CTGAGCATCTCCCGGGAGAGCAGCCACCAGAGGGCGGCGGAACCGAGCAGGCCGATCAACGCCACGGCCACACCGCCGAACACGGACGGGTTGATGAAAATCGCCTGGTGCTGCGCGTTGAGCGTGACGCCGCGTGGCAGGAAGGCCGCGGCGGCAGAGGCCGCGAGCAGCCAGAGGAGCGAGATCTCCCCGACGACGCGGGCGACACCCCGCACGGATCCCTTCACCGCCACGCCCCTTCACCCCGTATTGCCGGCGCCAGCCCGCGGTTCGGCCCGGAGGGACGAACTCCGACCGCTGGGATCACGTACGAATCCTCGCGACCACTGGGCGGGCGCGACGGACCCGCCCGCATCAGGTCGTGTAGTCGCCGTTGATGTGCACATACTCCGGGCTCAGGTCGCACCCCCAGGCCGTGGCCGAGGCCTCGCCCAGCCGGAGTTGCACGGTGATGCGCACGCGGTCGCCGCGCAGGTAGTCGGCCAGGCGGCGCAGGGCCTCGGCGCCCAGGTCCTCGCCATCGTACACCGCCGTGTCGCCGAACAGGATCCGCATCCGCTCCGGTTGCAACGGCAGGTCGAAGCACTTGCCGACCGCCATGGCGACACGGCCCCAGTTGGGGTCCGCCCCCCAGAGCGCCGATTTCACGAGGGGCGAGTTCACGACCGACTTGGCGACTCGCCGCGCGGCGGGGAGGTCCGGCGCGCCCTCGACCACCGCTTCCAGCAGCTTGGTGGCGCCCTCGCCGTCGGCGGCCAACTCCTGCGTCAGCTCGATCGCCATGGCCCGGAGCGTCTGCGCGAACGCGGCGACGTCGACCGGACCGGCCGCCCCGTTGGCCAGGATGACCGCGGTGTCACTCGTGCTGGTGT
>DAHWHV010000251.1 GCA_027335545.1 Clostridia bacterium | reverse complement strand
CGCCGCGGCGGCGAGGCACCACGTGCCCGAGGCGCCGGCCGCCGCGCGGCACGGCGGCCTCGTCGCCGGCGAGGCGCAACCCGGGCACGCGACTCAACGCCGCGGCCAACTCGAAGGCCCTGGGCCGGGCGTAGTCCCCGGGGCACTGACCGGCCCAGGGGGAAAGCGCCGCCAGTCCCAGCCGCGCCACGTCCGCCTCGACCTCCGCGACCACCTCGGCCAGCGTCCGGCGCCCATCGGCGTACGCCGCTGCCCGCGGCACCATGTCCGCGATCGCCCGCACCTGACCCTCCTCGGCCAGTTGCACCAGGGCGCGCAGATCCACATAGGCATCGCCAAGCGAAAGCCCGTCCCGCCCGCGCGGCCGGGCTCGCGGGGTCCGCTCCCCCCCGCTGGCCGCCGCCAGGGCATCCAGCGCGGGGACGCGCGCCGCGCCGACGTCCCGCAGACCGCTCCCCCCCTCTGGGGCAACGGCCGCACCGCCGCCCTGCGTCCCCCCCGGGGGCCCGCCCGGAGGCCCCTCTGGCTCGCGCGCCGCAACGGGGTGCGCCGCGACGACGGCCGCCGCTGCCGCCGTGGCGTCCTCGGGCTGGTAGGCGCGCAGCCGCAGGACGAGGTCGGCCTCCCCCAGGAAGGCCCCGGCCCCGCCCAGGGCCAGGACCGAGGACACGCCGCGCTCCCGGTGCAGCGCGCGCACCCGCTCCACCAGGGGCACCACGGGATCCTCGGCATCCGGCACCAGAGCCCGCATGCGGTTGTCCCGGGACATGAAGTTCGCGGCGCTCCGGTCCTCGTCCAGCAGCAGGCAGGTGGCCCCCATCTCCAAGGCTTCGCACAGGCCCGCGGCCTGCGAGGTGCTGCCGGAGGCGGCCTCGGTCCGGAAACGCGCCGTGCCCCGCCCACCCGGCAGGGAACGCACGAAGGCCGAGATGTTCACGCCCGCCACGGGTCGGCCGTCCTCCACCAGAATGGAGACCGCGCTGCGCTCGCTGAGGCAGAGCTCTCGGCCGTCGCCGCCGACGTGGTTGTAGACGCCCCGTTCCAGGGCGCGCAGCAGCGTGGACTTGCCGTGGTAGGCCCCACCGACGATCAGCGTCACGCCGCGCGGGATGGGCAGGCCCCGCACCTCGCCGCGGTGGGGCAGGGAGACGGTGGCTGCCAGGCCCTCAGGCGCCACCAGCCGCACCGCCGCCCGCCCGCCCAGCGGCAGGTCGCTGCGGCCGCTGGCCCGGGGCAGGAGCGATCCGTCGGCGACGAACGCCACCCACCCGCGCGCCGCCAGCAAACCCCGCAGGGCCTCCTGGTCCTCCACCAGTTCCAGGTGCGCCCGCAGGCCCGCCGCATCCAGCGGGGTCCGCGGCAGCATCTGGGCGATCGCCGCCGGCAGGGCAACATCCAGCGCGGCGGCGGCCTTCCCGCCCAGCACCATGCGCCGCAGGGCGGGAAGGTCACAGGTCAGCCGCACCTCGACGGTGCCGCCCCGGACCAGGATGGCGGAGCGCTCCAGGACCTGTTGCCCGGGGGCGAGGACCCCCAGGCACCCGGCTGGCGAGGATGGGGGGCCATCGCCCCCGGCCAGGCGCGCGACGGCCTCGTCGGCCCGTCCCACCGCCGCATGTAGGCGCCGCAGCAACCAATCCTCCAAGCCGATGCGGCGCGCGTCCTCACCCCAATCCCCGGGGTCGAGGGCCGCCTGGGTGGCCGGGATCACAACCCGCACCCGCGAGGGGGCGGCGAAGGGATCCGGCTGCACGTGGTCCACATGCAGGGTGTGGGTGCCGCAGTCGTAGGCCCCGATCAACTCCCGGTAGGCGGCGTAGGGCCGCCCGTCGATCCGGCGCAGGGACTGGCGGAGCTGCTCCCTGGGATTCACGCCTCGCCCGGCGCGGCAGGCCACGGCCGGGCTCGGCCATGGGCATCCAGCGCGCCAGTCCCTCCCCGTGCCTTGCGGCCGAATCGCGTCGGGCTCTACAGCCCCCTCGGCGCCCGCACCTGGGACCCGCGGGCCTCGACCCGGGGCCCCGCTGCTTCAGAAGCGGATCAGGCCCGCCCCGCGCAGGGACGCGACCAACGCCTCGCGCTGGCCCGGGTCCACCGGGCCCAGGGGCGCCCGCGCCCCCCCCCCGGCGAAGCCCATCAGGTCCATGCCCAGCTTCACCCCCGCCACCCCGAGGCGGCTGAGGCAGCGCAGGGCCGGCCGCAGGCGCGCCTCCACGGCCGCCGCCTCTGCCCACCGCCCATCCCGGCACTTGGCCCACAGGTCCCCGATCTCAAAGGGCAGAACGTTGGCGGCACCCAGCACCGCTCCCGGGGCCCCAGCGAGGAAGGCGGCCACGGCCAGACTGCTCGATCCGTTGAGGACCCCCCAGCCCGGCGGGGTCCGCTCGACGAACTCGGCGATCTGCCCGAGGTTCCCCGAGCTGTCCTTGATGCCGGCGATCCCCGGGTGCCGGGCGCAGGCCTCCACCACCGCCGGCGAGACCGCCACCCCCGTGTTCTGGGGAATGCTGTAGAGGAGGACCGGCACCCCCGCCTCGTCGGCCAATGCCGTGTAGAAGTCGATGAGCACCCGGTCCTGCATCTGCCCCCGGTAGTAGTGCGGGGTCACGGCCAAGACAGCCGCCGCGCCCAGTTCCGCCGCGCGCCCCGCCAGCGCCAGCGTCTCCCGCAGGCTGCCCGCACCGGCCTGGGCGAGCACGGGACGCCCCCCGGCCTCCTGCACCGCCGTGGCGATGACCGCCTCCTTCTCCGTAGGCGAGAGGTGCGGAAACTCCCCGTTGGTGCCCAGCACGACGTACCCCGCCAGTGGCGCGGCCCCGTAACCCTGCAGGTTCCGGCGCAAGGCGGGCAGATCAAGCCCGCCCTCCGCATCAAACGGCGTCACCAGCGGGGGAAAGACACCGACCGGGAGGAAGCCGCCCGCGCTGCGCATCGGCACGCACACCTACCCCGTCCGACCGCCGAGGCACCC
>DAHWHV010000246.1 GCA_027335545.1 Clostridia bacterium | reverse complement strand
CCCCCAATCTCCGCTGCCGCTGGCGATCCCGCGCCCGCCCACTTTCGTGACTCCCTATTTTCGCAATTTACTCGATCAGCCGTTTCGCAGTTTCCTTGGTCAGTAGCACCCAGCCGTCCTCGGCGCGGCCGTGGGCAAGGGGGGTGCGGCGGGGGGCTTGAAGGCGGCCGTAGTGTACGGGAGGACACGGCAGCGGTATCTCTACCGGCGAGGGGGGTGAGGGCGATGGGGCTGCTGGGACTGGCAAACGATTTGCTGCATGCGCGGGGCGCCTTCGCGGCGCCGGGGACGGCGCAGGGGCGCTCAAGCGGCACGGAGGCGCGTAGCCATCACAGCGTCCAGGACTGGCTGCCGGTGCGCGACGTGGACCGCGGGCTGATGGTGCGGGACGGCGGGGCGCTGGTGGCCGTGGTCCGCGTGGAGCCGGCGGCGTTCGGCCTGCTGTCGGAGGGGGAGCGGGATCGGCGCATTGGGGCGCTGCATGAGGCGGTGCAGGCGTTGCCCGGGGCCGCGCAGATCCTGGTGGTGCCCCGGCCCATTGACCTCGATGCCTACCTGGGAAGCCTGGAGGCGACGTTGGCCGAGGCCGAAGGGATGCGGCGGTCGGCGTTGCGCGGGTACCTGGGGTATGTGCGGGCCGTAGTGGGCGGCGGCGAGGCGCAGGAGCACCGGTACTACGTCCTGCTGCCGGCTGAGGGCGTCCGACGCTCGGCGCGCGAGGAGTTGGTCGCCCGGGCCGCCGAGTTCGTGGCGGCGTTGACCCGGGCGGATCTGCGGGCGCACCTGTGCGACGACGCGGAGATCTTGGACCTGCTGTATGGGTGGCTGCACCCGGCGCATGCGGCGCGGGAACGCGTTGAGGTTGCCCCGCCGCCGGCGCCGCGCTACGTCCCGGAGAAAGGGTGATCAGGATGCTGCTGGATCAGTTGGCGCCGCCCGCCCTGGACTTCTCGCGGATGGGGGTGGGGTTGGGGGATGTGTATGGGGAGGTGCTGGTGGTCCTGGACTACCCCCCCCGTGTTGGCCCGGCCTGGTTGGCCCGCCTGGCCACCCTACCGGGGGTGTCGGCTTCGTTGCACCTGGTGCCCAGCGACCCTGGGAAGCTGCTGGCGGCCCTCAACACCTCGATCCAGGAGTACACGGCGCGCCTGTCAGCGGAAAGCGGGAAGGCCCTGCTGCGGTCCCGCTGGGAACAGGGACTGGGAGACGCGCAGGCGTTGTTGCGGGAGATCGACCAGCAGAGCCAGCGGGTGTACCACACGACGGTCGTGCTGCTGGTTCTGGCGCCGGACGCGGAAACCCTGGCTCAGCGGGTGCGGGTGGTAGAGGCGGCGGCGGCCGGCGCGTCAATGCGCCTGCGCCCGGCCGTCTGGCAGCAGCAGGACGGGTTGCGGGCGGCGGGACCGTGGGGCCTGCTGCCGCCGGAGATCGGGGCGCTGGGGAGCCGGGAGATGCCCGCGGCGACGGTGGCCGCGTCCTACCCCTGGGTGTCCACCGGGCTCAACCACGGGCACGGAATCATCCTGGGTCGTGACGGCGCGGGGGGGATCGTGCTGGTGGATCGCCGGGACCCGCCGGCGGACAGCGGGCTCACGAATCCGAACGTGAACATCCTGGGGGCTTCGGGTACCGGCAAGAGTTACGCGGCGAAAGTGCTGCTGCTGCGCGAATTCGCGTTGGGCGCGCGGGTGTTGGTGCTTGATCCGGAGCGGGAGTACACCGGCCTGGCGGAGACGCTGGGTGGCAGTGTGGTGGCCGCGGACGGCGAGCATGGGAGGATCAACCCCTTGCAGGTGCGGGGGGCGGCGGACACCGATGTTGAGGAGACGGGTGGCGGCGTGCGCGGGCCGCTGGCGACCCATTTGCAGTGGCTCAAGACGTTTTTCGCCTTGTATTTGCCCAGCATCGACGACGCGGAGCGCGCACAACTTCAGGAAGCAATCTTGGTGGCCTACGCGGGCAAGGGGGTGGTGTGGCAGACGGACCCCGCGACGGTGGCGGTCTGGCCGACGGTGGCCGATGTACACGCGGCGTTGCCGCCGGGCGGCCGGCTGGAGTTGCTGCTGCGGGACGCGGCGACCGGGGCCGACAGCGCCCTGTGGGCGGGGCAGACGACGGTGGCACCGACCAGCGACTTCACTGTGTTTGACCTCAACGCCCTGGTTGAGGCGAGCGACAACGTGCGGCGCGCCCAGTATTTCAACGTTCTGGGGTACCTCTGGGACCAGGTGCGCGCGGGGCGGGCCGCCGGGCGCCAGACAACGCTGCTGGTAGACGAGGCTTGGCTGCTGGCGGACCCACAGACGCCGCAGGCCCTGGGGTTCCTGCGAGACCTGTCCAAGCGCATCCGCAAGTACGGGGGTTCGTTGATCGTCGCCACGCAGAACCTGGTGGACTTCCTGGCGCCGGAGTTGGCGCGGCTGGGGCAGCCGGTCCTGTCCAACGCCAGCACCAAGCTTCTCATGCGGCAGGAGGCGAAGGATCTGGAGGCGATGCGCGACCTGCTAAGGCTCTCCGAGGCGGAGTGTGACCTGTTGGCTGGGGCCCGGCGCGGCGAGGGGCTGCTGCTGGCGGGGAACCAGCACCTGCGCCTGTACATCGAGGCGGCGCCGGGGGAAGCGGAGATCATTGCGGCGGCGACACGTTGAGCGGCCCCGGGCCACCGGCCCGGGGCCGCAAGGGGCCGGGGCAGCACGGGGGGGTGGGGCCTCGTGTGGCCCCATCCCCCGCAGTGACCTACCGGTCCAACCCGGCGTCTTGGTCCCCCCGGAAGCGACTTGATGTTGATCTGACGGCCAGGGCGGCTGCTTCCCGGGTGACGGCGACGACCGCCGCCGTGGTGCCGAGGTCGGCCAGCGTTCGTTCCACACTGTTTGCGGCGGCTCGCAGCCACAGGGCGCGCCAGGGGTCCTGTGTGGCGTTCGCCATTCCCCTCCACCGATCCACCGTGGAGAGGACCTGCTGCCGTACTTTTGCTTCGTCGGCGCCCATACGTTCCTCCTCCTCTCGGGGGCACCCCGGGCCCGGCCCCTGCCGCTGGTCCGGGCCCCCCCCCCGTGCCGCCCCGTCTCACCGATCCAAGCCCTCGTCCCGCTGGCGGGCCGGGGCATCCCGGAGTCGGGCGGCCACGGCGGCCACATCCACGGCAGGGTGCGCCTTGGCGCCTGCGGGCGTAAGTGCCCAGGCGTTGGGTGTACGGGCAGCGGCGTTGAGGAGGGCCTGTAGGGCGAGGTTGCCTTCCAGCCGGGCATCGACCGCCGTGGAGGGCTCTACGCCGATATGGCCGTCTGCGTACTCTGTTTCAACGGTGTCCCGATCAGGATTCCAGCGCATCCCCAGGACGGGCCCCGGCTGTAGGGCCGGTGGCAAGTCGAAGGGTTGGGCGCCTTCCCGGTAACAGAAGTCTGCGCGGGCGGGTGCGTCGGTGTACTCCTTGCCGACCTGGCGCAGGTCGGCCAGTACGCGGCACTGGCGGTCTTCCAGGCCGGCCTGCTTGCCGTCCTGGTATCCCTGCTGCCAGGCGGCCCAGCGGCGATGTTCCTGGCGGTCGGCCTCGTGCTGTAGGAGGTGTTCGCCAACGAGGGGTTCGCCGCGTTGCCGGCGGGCGGAGTCGACGGCCTGCGCCAGGTCCTGCCGGGCGAGTCTCTCGCACACACCCCGTTCGACGGATCCCCCCTCCCTGCCCATCAGAGTGGGGCCCGGCTGCTTCTCCGGGTCTATGGCGTATAGCCATCCGGCCCCCGCCTCACGCCACAGCAATGCACTGTGCCCGTCGGAGGCGATGATCGTCGGCCGGTAGTCGCCATAGATGGCCCCCCGCACCGCGACGGCGATATGCGCCGCGGCCTCCGCCCGGGTGGCTGCGGTTTCCGTGAGGCCACCCGCCCTGGCGGTCCACTGGGTGCCACTGCGACTCACCTCTGCGTCAACAACGATTCGCACCTCAACCCCCCCCGGGAAACACGATACGCCGCCCCGCAAAGCCGGGCGGCGCTTGGCCCGCCGGCTTTTTGCTTGGGGGGATGCTGCGTTCAGAGGCGTTTCTATGGGGGGGGGTGGGAGGCCATGGCGAGTCTGGCCAAGGCTGTGGTGGCGGTGCTGGACGCTTTGGGGGTGGACTGGCGGAAGATTGTCGCCTGGGCCGTCGGCGGGGCGGTGGCATTGACACTTTTCCTCATGATGTTGCCCTTGCTGGCCCTGGGCGCGTTGTTTGGGGGAGGGGCGGCGGGGCTGCCGCCCGCTCTGGGTCTCTGGGCCACGGGCCTAGTCGCACAGGAAGCGGGCAGTGTCCCGATGGCCCTTGTCCTGGCGGTCATAGACCACGAGAGCGGCGGCCTCTGGATGGCCACACACCGCAACCCGAACCACACGACGGACGCGGGGCTGATGCAGGTGAACTCCGCGAACTGGGCGGCCTATGGCCTCACCGGCGACCCATATGCCCCGGCGGCCAACGTGCGCGCCGGGGTGGCGATCCTGGCGGGGGCCCTGGCGCGGTATCCCAGGAACGTCGCCGGTGCCCTGGAGGCGTACAACGCGGGCACGGCGGCCAACGGGTGGGCGTTCGACCCCGGGTACGCCGGTGCGGTGTTGGCGGCCCTGCACGCGATCCTGGCGGGGCCGCACCTGGCGGCGGAGCGGATCGCGGGCGGCGGCAAGGTGCTGGTGACGGCTTACGCGCCATATAGGCCGCCGCAGCCGTTGGCGGGGTCGGCGACGGTGACGGGGTTGGTGCCGCCAGGCAGCCTCACGGCGACGGGCGGCGGCGGCACCAACCCCGTGCTGCCCTGTGGTCCGGGCGACGGCATCACGGGGGGGGTGGTGCCGTCGGGCGCGGTCTGCTGGGTGGCGGCGGCGGCGACGACCCGCGTGACGGCGGTGTGGCGATATGTAGTGACCACGAAGAAGACCACTACGGGGCCGCATGGCACGGTGCATACGGTCACCACCAAGCGGACGGTCGTGGTGCCGGTGACGGTGGGGGTTGGCGGGGCGGCCTTGCGGGGGGGTGGATGATGCCGGCAGAGAGGGGGCGGAGGGGGATGGCGATGATCGGGACCGTGCCGCGGCTGCTGTGGCTGGTGGAGGCCGGGGTGTTGCTGGGCGGGTGCCTGCTGGCCCTGGTGGCGTGGCGCCTCCGCGCCGAACGCGGACTCGGCCGCAAGAGGGGGGATCGGTGATGCGCCTGGCCCTGGTGGGGGTAGCCGCGGAAAGCGCGGTGCGGGCCGCGTTCAGCGCGGAGGACGAGGTGCGGGTGGTTGGGCCGGGGGCGGGGGGCGGCGCGCTGGATGAGGCGGCGCGTACCCCGGCCACGGCGCTGGTGCTGGACCTAGCGACCGGGCCGGGCCTGGGTCCGGCGGTGCTGCGCTACCGCCAGGCGCGGCCAGGCTGCCGGGTGGTTCTGTTGGCGGCGGGGGCGCGGCCGGGCGACGCCGCAGTGGACCGCATTGTCGCTGCTGGGGTCTACGATGTGGTGGTGGAGGTCCCAGAACTGGCGGGGGTGCTGGCCGGGGCCCCGGCGACCCTTGCGGCGGCGGCCCGCTGGCTGGCGCCTGTCCAGACGCATGTGGGCGCCGCACCCCAGGTAGTGGAGCGGCGGATTACACGGCCGCTGCCGTCGCACCCGGTGGTGGTGGCGGTGACAGGCTTGTGCGGTGGGGTGGGGACCACGGTGCTGGCCGCCGCCCTGGCCGGGTGGCTGACGCGGCATCGGCAGGAAGTAGTCCTGGCGGGGGCGGGCGCGTGGCACCTGGCGGCCATCTGTGGGCGGGCGGAGGACGAGGCCGACATGGGACGGCTGCTGGGAGGCGGCCAGGAGTCGCGGGCGCACGCAGAGGCGCTGTCGGCGGTGTGCCTGCACGCCACGCCGGAGGAGGTAGCGGGCCTGGTGGCCCTGCGGCGCTGGGCCTGGATCATCATAGACGCCGGGCCGGCGGGCGCGGACGGCGACGGCGCTTGGGTCTGGCCGCAGCCCGCGGCGGATCGGCAGGTGCTGGTGCTGCCGTCCGAGGAGCACCGACAGACGGAACACGGGGGGCGCTGGAAGCCCCGCCTGCGGGCCCTGGCGGGACGGGAAGCGGTACTGGCGATGCGTTGGCACCCACGCGACGGGCGGGGTGCCCTGGAGAGGGCGGCGGCGGTCATCACATCGATGGACGACTTCCGTGATCAGGCGGTGGCTCCGGTGCCCGATCTCACCGATGCGCTGCGCGCCGGGGGTTGGCCGCTGGGGGTGCAGGTAGAGGACGTGCGGCTGGATCGCTGTGTCCGGCGGCTGCTGGAGCCGCTGGTGGGCGGGCTGTAGGGGGGGTGACGGAGGTGGACGACGAGGCGTTCCCGATCGGCGGCGATGCGCCGACCCCCTTTGCCCCGGCCCCACAGGAGGCGGATCTGCTATGGGGCGACCCGGAGGAGAGGGCAGTCGAAAGGAAGTGGCACGGATGGCGGATGCGACGGGCGGGGGGGCGCCTGCTTCCCTGGCTGGCGGGGGCGTGTGCGGCGGCGGGCCTGGCCGTGAACCGGGCGCGGATCGGGGCTTGGTTGGGGCGCCTGCTGGCCCCCTCCAGCCCCGCGCCAGCGCCCTCGGCGACGAGCCTCCCCATCGCGACAGCGGGCACCACCGCATGGGCACCGCCG
>DAHWHV010000228.1 GCA_027335545.1 Clostridia bacterium | reverse complement strand
CCCCCACCCCCGCGCGCCGGCGCGCCCGCCCGAAGGCGCAGACCGGCAGCACCGGGCACTCGGCACAGCGCGGCGCCCGGGCGCGGCAGAGGGTACGCCCGTGCCAGATCAGGCGGTGGTGGGTGATCGCCCACTCGGCGCGGGGGATGCGGCGCCGCAGCTGGGCCTCCACCTGCTCGGGCGTGGTTCCCCGCGCCAGGGCCAGGCGGTTGGCGACGCGGAAGACGTGCGTGTCCACGGCGATGCCGGGCACGCCGAAGGCGTTGCTCAACACCACGTTGGCGGTCTTGCGGCCCACGCCCGGGAGCGCCAACAGCTCCTCCATCGTCTGGGGCACGGCCCCGGCGTGGCGCTCCGCCAGCAGGCACGCGGCCGCCGCCAGGTTCCTGGCCTTGGTGTGGTAGAGGCCGCAGCGGGCGATGAACGGCTCGATCCGCGCGGCACCGGCCCGCCCGAGCGCCGCCGCATCCGGGAAGGCGGCAAAGAGGGCGGGGGTCACCTGGTTGACCAGCCGGTCGGTGCACTGGGCCGACAGGACGGTCGCGACCAGCAGCTCAAAGGGGTTCCGGAACGACAGGGCCGTCCCGACACTCGGATAGGTCTCGGCCAGGATGGCCAGGATGCGCCCCACCGGCGTCCGGGGTAGGGGCGGCTGGCTGCGCGGCGGCGCCTTGGTCCTCTCGGCCATGGGGGCTGCTTCGCCGCCGGGCTCCGCCCCGCCTGCGCCCACCCGCGCCCGGCGCCGCCCCGGACCCAGGCGGCGATCCGCCGCACCCCCTCGTGCAGACGGTCGGACGCGGTGGCGTAGGAGAGGCGGATGAAGCCCTCCCCCCCGGCGCCGAAGCAGGTGCCGGGGAGCACGGCGACCCCCGCCCCCAACACGTGGCCCGCGACGACGGCCCGTGCGCCGCGGCCCCGACCCCCGCGACCCGGACCGGCGCCGGGCACCCTGGGACACCGCGCCGCCGCCCCGCAGGGTTCTGACCAGGCTCAGGGGATCCCTGCCGGGCGCGCGACGGGGGCCGCCAGCAACTGCAACAGGCGCTCGGCCGCGGGCGTCGGCGGGCGGTCGGCGGGCCACAAGGCCCAGGTCCCCACCAGGGGCAGGCCCAACCCCGCGGGCAGGGGCAGGACGCGGAGCCGGCCCTGATCGGCGGCAGCGGAGAGCGGCAGGAAGGAGAGGCCGAGACCCTCGGCGATCAGGCGGGTCGTGACGTCGACCTGGCGCACCTCCATGGAACGGAAGGACCAGCCCAGGGCGGCCAACTGGGCCAGGAGGCGATCCCAGTAACCCGGGTGGTTGTGCGTCAGCAGGGGGTGGGCCGCCAGCGCCTCCCGCAGCGGCACGTCCCCCCAGGCGGCCGGGACCACGGGCACGACGGGCTCGGAGACCAGGGGCCGTCCCGCCAGGGCGGCGCCGCCCGGCTCCAGGCGGGAGAGGCCGAGGTCCGCCTCGCCCTCGGCCACCGCCCGCAGCACCTCCGCGGAGAACGCCGTGCACAGCGCGACCTCCACGCGCGGCCACTCCCCCAGCAGGGTGCGCAGGGCGCCGGGCAGGGCCGAGGCGGCCACGAAGATGGAGCAGGCGATGCGCAGCCGCTCCTCGAAGCGGAGTTGCCAGGCGTGGACATCGTCGCGCGCCTCGGCCTCCAGGGCCACCAGGCGGCGCGCATGCGGCAGCAGCCGTTCCCCGGCCGGGGTCTCGCGCACGCGCCGGCCGGCGCGCTCCAGCAGGCGCGCCCCGAGTTCCTTCTCCAGGGCCTGGACGTGGGCCGTCACCGTGGGCTGGGAGAGGAAGAGGCGGTCCGCCGCCCGCCGGAAGCCCCCCTGCTCGGCAACCGTGACGAAGGTGCGCAGGTGGCGCAGGTCCACGGCCCATCCCCCCTGGGGCCCGCACCCCGCGACCGGCCGGGCGCGGTCCGGA
>DAHWHV010000223.1 GCA_027335545.1 Clostridia bacterium | reverse complement strand
CCGGCTTGGCGGGCCGCGGCCCGGGGCACCCGCGCGCCCCCCCGTGCCGGCTAGGGGGCAGCGGTAGCGGGGCCGGCTCCCGCCGGCGCTACCGCCCGAACCCCAAGGACTCTAGGCTCCCCGGGCGGTCCCGCCAGCCCTCTTTCACCTTGACCCACACGTCGAGGTACACGGGGGAGCCGAGGCGGCTGGTGAGTTCCGCCCGGGCGGCGCTGCCGATCTCCCGCAGCATCGCCCCCCCCCGCCCGATGACGATGCCCTTTTGCGACTCGCGCTCCACGAACAGCGTCGCGCCGATGTAGACGACGCCCGTATCCCGCACCTTCCACTCCTCGATGGCGACCGCGACGCCGTGCGGCACCTCGTCGCGCAGGCGTTGGAGGGCCTGCTCGCGCACCAACTCCGCGGCCAGGAACTGCTCCGGCCGGTCGGTGATCGCGTCCGGCGGGAAGTAGGCGGGTCCCGGGGGCATGCGCGCCAGGAGTTCCGCCAACAACGCCTCCTGCCCCTCGCCCGTCTGCGCGGAGACCTCGAGCACCGCGTCGAAGGGGGACTCCGCCGGGGCGAGGGCCGCGAAGGCCTGGCGCCGCTGCGCGCGCCCCTCCGGGGCAACGAGGTCGATCTTGTTGAGCAGCAGCAGGCGCGGGCACTCCGCCCGCTGCACCTGCGCGGCGGCGCGCCGGTCGTTGTGCCCGGGGCCCGGCTCGGCGGCATCGACGACCAGACACGCCACCTCGATGCCGCTGAGGGCCTCCCTGGCCGTGGCGGCCATGCGCCGCCCCAACTCGTGGCGCGGCTTGTGCACCCCGGGGGTGTCGACGAAGACCATCTGCGCCCCCGGGAGGTGCAGCACCCCCAGGATGCGGTGCCGCGTCGTCTGCGGCTTGTCCGAGACGATGGCGATGCGTTCGCCGACCAGGCGGTTGCAGAGGCTGGACTTGCCCACGTTGGGCCGGCCGATGATGGCCACGAAGCCCGAGCGAAACGGGGTGGCGGGGTCCCCGCCCCGCGACGGCGCGGCGCTGGCGGCCTCCGGCGCCGGCCGTGGGGTGGGGCCCTGGTCCCCCGCGGCGGGGGGCCTCGCCGCCGGTCCAGGGCCCGCAGCCCGGCTCCCAGCGTCCCCGGCGGAGGGGCTCCGCCGGGGACGCGGCAGGGAACGCCGGCCATCGGCGGTGCGCACGCTGCAGCGGCCCGCGCGCGGCGTCAAGCGTTCCGCCTCCCCGGGAGGGGCCGCGTCGCCGCCACCACGAGCAGGACCAACCCCAGGGCGGCCATGGCGGTGCCCAGCGGATGGGCCGCCACGCCCGCGGCGACCCGACCCAGGTCGCCCCCCCATGGCCAGAAGAGCGCGCCCCCGGCGAGCAGGGCCCCCAGCGAGGCGACCAGCACGGCGCCCGCCGCCAGGTCCTTGGCGGTGGCGGCCAGCGGATGGTGTTCCGGTGATGCCAGGTCCACGAGCACCTCCAGGGCGGTGTTCATCGTCTCCAGCGCCAGCACGGTCGCGACCAAGCCGAGCAGGACGGCGATGCGCGTCGCGGGCAGGCCCTCCAGCCAGGCCAGGCTCAGCGCCGCCCCACCCGCCGCGCCCTGCACCCGGAAGTTGCGCTCCGTCCGCCACACCAGGCCAAGGCCGGCGCCGGCGTAGACGAAACTGCGCCACCAGGGGCCGCGGGGCGCGGCCGCGGCGCGCCGGGGTGTGGCCGCGCCCCGGCGGCTCCTGGCCTCACCGGACAACGCCGAGCCGCCCCAGGACCTCCTCGGCCTTTGCCGCCATGGCGGCCTCCCCCTCGGCGTCCGCGTCGTCGTAGCCCAGGAGGTGAAGCGTACCGTGAACGGCGAGGTAGCACAACTCGCGCAGTTCGCTGTGCCCGTACGCCCCGGCCTGGGCCGACGCCCGCGGCCGCGAGAGCACCACATCCCCCAGCGCCGCCCCCTCCTCCTCCCCGAGCAGGAACGACAGGACGTCGGTGGGTCGGTCCAGGCCCCGGTAGATGCGGTTCAGCTCGCGCAGCAGGGCGTCATCGGCGAGGTGCACGGAGACCAGGGCCCCGGGGCGTCCCTCCAACTGCAGCGCCCCGTCGACGGCCGCCGCGAGGGTGTCCGCCTCCGCGACGGCGAGTTCGGCCACCCCGTCCGCATACGTCAGTTCCGTCGGCAACCCCGCACCCCCCTTTGGCCCCTGGTCTCTGGGGTCCCCAGCCGGATACTCTTCCCCTGAAGCCTCCCCTGGGCCCGCCCGCCCTGGCCCGCCCGCGCGACGTCGGCGCGCGGGTCGCGCGCCCCCCGCCACGCCCGACGCCCCCACGCCCTAGCACCCCCACGCCCTAGCACCCCCGGAGCGCCACACGCCCCAGCGTCCCCGCGTTGCCCACCGCCGCGGGCGCACCCCTGGGAGGGCACCCCATTCGCCGCCCCACCCCCGCCCCCAAGGCCGCGGGGCATCGGGGGGAAGAGCCAGGGCCGGGTGGCCGCTGCCCAACAGGGGCTTCGCCCCTGAGCGCCCCCCCCGCGCGGCGGCGCCACCTACCCCGGGCCGCCGGGACCGCGACCGCCCGCGGGGACCGCCCGGGCCACCCCCACCTCCGCGGCCAGGTGCTCGGGGTATTCCAACCGCGCGTGGTAGGCGCCGACGAGCAGGCGGCGGAAGGTCGTGCGGATCGCGTCCACGTCCCGCAGGGTCAGGGAGGCGTGCTCCAGTTGGCCGTCCTCCAGGCGGTCCGCGACGATCCGCCGGATCACGTCCTCGATGCGCTCCGCGGTGGGTTGCCGGAGGGCGCGCACCGCGGCCTCGACGCCATCCGCCAGCATGACGATGGCCGTCTCCCGGCTCTCGGGGATCGGCCCCTCGTAGCGGAAGTCCTCCTCCGCGACGGCGGGGGCCGCCGCCGCGCCCCCGCCCGCACCGTCGGCGGCCTGGGCCGCCTGGGCCGTCTGGGCGGCGTGGTAGAAGTAGCGGACCAGCGTCGTCCCGTGGTGGGTCCGGATGAAGTCGACGAGTTCGCCCGGCAGGCGGGCCTGGCGCGCCATCTCCGCGCCGTCGCGCACGTGGCTGGTGATCACCAGCGCCGAGAGCTGGGGGGAGAGCTTGTCGTGGGGGTTCTGGCCCCCCATCTGGTTCTCCACGAAGAAGGCGGGGCGCTTCATCTTGCCGATGTCGTGGTAGTCGGCCCCGGCTCGGACCAGCAGGGCGTCGCCCCCGACGGCCTCACAGGCCGCCTCGCTGAGATTCGCCACCATCAGGCTGTGGTGGTAGGTCCCGGGCGCCTCGGTCATCAGCCGCCGTAGCAGGGGCTGCGACGGGTTGGCCAACTCCAGCAGGCGAAAGGGCGTGAGCACCCCGAAGGCCTCGGCCAGCGGCAGGGTGCCGATGGCCAGCACGGCAGAGAGCAGCCCCGTCACCGCCGCCGCGGCGACATCGCGCAGCAGGGGGCCGGACGGCCCCGAGGCGGCCAGGGCGCCCCCCCCGACGCTCAGACCGCCACCGCCCAGCAGCAGGCCCGCCAGCAGGGCGGTGGCCCCGGCGCCCGCCAGGGCGGAGAAGAGGCCGGCCCGCAGGAGGTCGGTACGCTGCACCAGGCGGCGCAGGCTGAAGACGGCGGCCCAGGACCCGGCCGCCGCGGCGACGGTCACGCCCAGGTTGTGATCCAGGACCCCCACGGCCACGGCCCCCACCGCCGCCACGAAGAGGGCCACGGCCGGGCCGTAGGCGCTGGAGGCCAGGATCGCCGCCCAGGCGACCGGGGCCAGGTAGGGCGAGATCTCCAGGCCGAAGCGGCTGGCGGCCAGCGCCGCGACCAGGATGGCCCCGAACAGGACCAGGTGCACCTCGTCGCGCAGGGCGCGGGGGTGGAACTGCGCCAGGTACGCCCAGCACAGCACCAGCAGCAGGATGGCCCAGAGGAGCGAGGCGCCGAGCAGACCCGCCGTGCCCCCGGGGTGGAGGAGACCGGCGTTGCGCAGGTTGACGATGTTGGCGGCGGTGACGACGTCCCCCTTGCGCACGATGACCTGGCCCCGGGCGTACAGGACGGGCGTGACGCCTGCGGAGGCCTGCTGCCGCGCGGCCTTGGTCTCGGCCACGCTGACGCCGCGATTGGCGAGCAGGGACTGGCCGGCCAGCGCAGCCAGGAACCGCGCCACCGCGGGCGGGGCCGGCAGGGCCGCCACCTCCCCCTGGAGGCGCGCCCGCGCGGCCTGGAGGTCGGATTTGCGGACGCCCGCGTCCAGCAGGGCCTGGAGCTCCCGGCGCGCCCCGGCCTCCGCCGCGCTCTGCGCGGCGGAGGCGCTCAGCAGGACCGCCTGGTAGTCCGCCGTCGGCAGGGCGAGGTTGAGGTTCTGGCGCAGCGCCGCCACCTGGGAGGCCAGGCGGGACGCCGCGGAGGTGGCGGGGCGCCCGGCGGAGGCGGCTGGGCGCGCCCCGCCGCCCTGGACGGCCGAGGCCTGGGCCTGGGGGTGCGCCTGGGAGGAGGACGGCTTGGCCGCCCCGGAGGCCGCGGGCGGCGGGCGGCGGAGGTTCTGGCGCGCGTCGGCGATCACCGCGACAGCGCCGTCGTACGCGGCGAGGGCGCGCTCGGTCAGTCCGGGGTCCGTGCTGTAGACCGGGGGCACCTGGGCCACCGCGGCCTGCTGGCGCCTCTGCGTCGCCGGTTGGTCGACCATGTCGCGCGGCGCCGTGATGGTGTACGGCGCCACCTCGCCCACGCGCAGGTTGACCTCGTGGGGCAGGCTGACGGAACTGTAGATGGCGGCGGTCAGCAGAACCATGGCCAGGGCCCAGAACCCGCGGCGGACCCCGCTGTCCCGGCCGAGCACCGCCAGCCAACGCAGCGGCGCGGGCAGCCTCCGCCACGCGCCCGAGGTTCCCGTCGCCACGGGTCCACCCCCTCTCGACACCAGCGCCTCGGGGGAATGGACCGGCAAGCCCCCCGCGGGCGCCGGGCGCGGGCGAGCGTGGGCCGTCCAGGTCCCGCCCGCCGGGGGCCCCTCAGGCCGGCGAGGCCGCCCGGGCCACGGCCCGGGCCTGGTCCTGCCGTTCGTAGGCCCGGATGATGGCCTGGACCAAGGGGTGGCGCACGACATCCCCCTCGTCGAGATGGGTGAAGGAGAGCCCGGGCACCCCGTCCAGCACCGAACGCACCTCGGCCAACCCGGAGGCGCGCTCGGCCGGGAGGTCCACCTGGGTCACATCCCCCGTGACGACCGCGCGGCTCCCGAAGCCGAGGCGGGTCAGGAACATCTTCATCTGCTCTGAGGTGGTGTTCTGGGCCTCGTCGAGGATGACAAAGGCGTCGTCCAGGGTGCGCCCCCGCATGTAGGCCAGTGGGGCGACCTCGATCGCCCCGCGCTGCATGTGCCGCTCGTACGCCTCCACACCCATGATGTCGTAGAGGGCGTCGTAGAGGGGTCGCAGGTAGGGGTCGACCTTCTCCTGCAGGTCGCCGGGCAGAAAGCCCAGCTTCTCCCCGGCCTCCACCGCCGGCCGCGTCAGGACGATGCGCGTCACCTCGCGGTTCTTGAAGGCCGCGATGGCCACGGCCATCGCCAGGTACGTCTTGCCGGTGCCCGCCGGCCCGATGCAGAAGACCAGGGCGTCGCGCCGCATCGCCTCGACGTAGCGTTGCTGGCCCAGGGTCTTGGGGCGGATCGCCTTGCCGCGCACCGTGACGCAAACGGCCTCCTGCCAGAGACTGTCCAGACGCTCCATGTCCCCCTGGCGCGCGACCTCCACGGCGTAGCGGACGTCCCGCGCCGCGAGTTCGCGGCCGGCGGCCGCGAGATTCACCAAGCGCTGCAACAGGGCCAGGGCGGTCTCCGTCGCCTGGGGCTCCCCGGAGATGAAGAGTTCGTTGCCGCGGGCGACGATCCGCACCCCCAGCCCGCCCTCCATCACGCGCAGGTTCTCCTCCTGGCGACCGTAGATCTGGAGGGCGCTCTGGTTGTCCGGGACGGCGAATCGGCGCGGCTCCGTCTCAGTCGCCGGCAAAGGCGCACCCCTCTTCGGTCTTGGCGATCCCGCCGCCCCGCCCGCGCGCCCGTTCCGGGGCGTCCGGGTCAGGGAACCGCGCCCTGGGGCGCGGCGGGCCGGAACACACCGATATTGTCCTCGGTTTCCACGTGCAATTCAACGCCGAGACGGCCCCCGGGAAGGGTGAACGTCCGCTGCTCCTCCTGCACGATGCGCGCGTGGGGTGGCAGGTGGGGGACCAGGAACGCCCGCGCCTCCGCCGCCGCCATGTCCCGGGCGTCGGCCACTGAGAGATGGCGCACGTAGCGCTGCACTTCCACGTAGCGCAGTGTGGAAAATTCGACGGGGAGCGCGAAGGTCCTCCAGCGCAGCCGCAGTTCGGTCTCCCGCTGCAGCGTGTAGGCGTGGAAGGGCACGCGCCCGAACCCCTGCAGGTCGAGGCGGTAGCGGCCGAACAGGAGGCTGCGCCGCACGAAGACCCGCCCGGTGGGCACCGCGACCTCCACGGCGCGTGGCACCTCCGCGTACGCCGAGGACCAGCGGCGGGCCGTCACCAGCCCGGCGGCGTGGACGCGGAGCTCGCGCAGCGGCCCCCCGGTGCGCGTGGCCGCCATCGTCGTGACCCCGGCGATCAGCACCTGGCCGGCCTGGACCTCCTGGCCGGGCACGACCAGGGCCTGCCCCTCGGACACCGAGACCCCGGTCACCAGGCCCCCGTGGGCGGCGACGACATCCCCGGGCACACCCGCCTGCAGCAGGGACGGGGCGGGGCGCTGGACCTCCGCCACGGACACCACGGCCAGGGTGCCGTGCAGGGTCACCGCCACCAGCGAGAGCTGTGGCAGCCGCAGCGGCAGGTGGGCGGCGATCGCCGCCGGGTCCAGTCCCCGCCGCCACGCCCCGGGCCGCAGGCCCAGCGCCGCCGCGGCATGGAGGATCTCAGCGGGCGCGAGGCGCTCCGCCCCCTGGACGCGCACGAACCAGACGTACCCCGACAACCAATAGAAGAGCAGGGCGGCCGTCAGGCAGCCCCCCGTCAGCCACGGGCGCCTGCGGACGTGCGCCAGGAGGAAGGGAGCCCCCCGCCGACCGCGCAGGCGGATGCGGGCGTGGTGGCGGCGCGCCGCCGGCCGCAGGCGCCGGAGGTCCCGGCAGTCGATGGCCAGGCGCAGGCCATCGGGAACGGGCCGCGCCTGGCGGAAACGGATGCCCGCGGCCAGCAGGGCATCCAAGAACGCGGCCGCGCTCGGCGGCCGCGCGTGCAGCTCCAGCTCCCCGTGCCACCACTCCGCGAGGCCGAAGGCCCGTGGCACCGCCGCCCCTCCCCGCCGGTGGGCCCGGGCGCGCCCGGGGCAGGGCCTACGCCCCCTCGAAGCGCACCTCCGTGAGTTGCCCGCTCACCGTGATCTCCCCCTGACGCACCGCACCGACCACCAGGCCCCGGCCCACGACCACCAGGCGCCCCCCGCGCGTGCCGATGGCGACCCGCTCGGGCAGGAACTCCAGGAGCCCGCGGTGGTTTTCCACGGTCAGGTGCAGGGCCCCGAGCACCGTCACGCGCGGCAAATCGAAGACGAGCTCGCTCGGGAGGTCCAGCCCCGTGGCCAACGCCCAGCGCAAGCGCCCACCCAGGCCCGCGCCCCGGGGCGCGGGCTCCCCCCGCCGACCCGGCCGGGCGGCGGGCCCCGGGCCCCC
>DAHWHV010000212.1 GCA_027335545.1 Clostridia bacterium | reverse complement strand
CGAGCCGGACGGCCACGGTTTGGGACTCGCCCGCGGCCCCCGCGCCCTCCGGCCAGGCCGCGGCGCCTGGCGGGGAGCGGGCGATGGTCAGGGAGACGCGCTCCCCCGGGGTGGCCGCGTTGATGCGCAGCACCAGCTCGTAGTAGCCGTGGAGGACCCGGCCGTCCCAGGCCAGGATGCGGTCCCCCACCTGCAGGCCGGCCAGCTGGGCGGGGCTCCCCGGGACCACGCCGGTGATCGTCACCGTCTGGGCCTCCCCGGGCAGGGCGTCGGTCGGCGCCACCGCCAGCTCGACGCCCAGCCAGGCCCGCCGCACGTGCCCGTAGCGCACGAGGTCCTCGGCCACGCGCCGCACGGTCTCGGCAGGGATGGCGAAGCCCAGGCCGGAGGCGGCGATGCCCGGACCGGCCTGGGGCACCTGAATCGTGTTGATCCCGATCACCAGGCCCGCAGCGTCGCACAGCGGTCCGCCCGAGTTCCCCGGATTGATGGCGGCGTCCGTCTGGATCATCTCTGTCACGCGCCGGTCGCGCGCGTCCAGCCCATACAGCATCGGGCGCACCGCGCTGACGACCCCCTGGGTCACCGATTGGGCGAAGGCCGGGCCCAGGGGGTTGCCGATGGCCACCGCCGTCTCCCCGGGGAAGACGCTGGCCGCCGGGGCGAAGTGCGCAACGGGCAGGGGGGCGCCGGCCTCCACCCGGACCACCGCGAGGTCCGTCGCCGGGTCCCCCCCGACCAGGACGGCGGGCAGGGTGCGACCGTTGGCGAGGGTCACCCGCAGGCGGCTCGCCCCGGCCACGACGTGGTCGTTGGTGACGATGTACCCGCGCGGGTCGAAGATCACCCCGCTCCCCCAGCCGACCTGGGGCCGGGGACCCAGGGGCGTCGCCACCGAGCCGAGGCTCGCCACCAGCACCACCGCTGGGGAGACCCGGCGGAAGACCGCCACCGCGGGCGAGGCGGCGTGGGCGGCGGCCAGGCGGTCCTGGCGCAGCATGGGACCCAGGGCCGCGGCCCAGGTCAGCAACCCGCCGACCAGGCCGCCGGCGGCCGCGACCCCGAGCCACAGGAGCCAGCGACGCGGGCCTGCCGTCCGACCCAACGCGCACCCACCACCGCCAGGAAGATACCGTCCCCGGCGGGCCCTTAGTCCTGCCCACCCGCCGCGGGCACCGACGGCCCGGCAGGGAGCTCCAGGGTACTGGCCTCCGCCTGCAGGACGGCCAGGAGGTCCAACGCCTGCAGCGGCGTCAGCCGGAGCGGGTCGAGCGCCGCCAACCGGCGCAGCAGCTCCAGGCCCGCGGGGGGGGGCGGGGAGGGCGCGGCAGTCTGGGGGGCGGGGGCCGCCGCCTCCAGACCTCCCCCGGACAGGAGGGCGCGGGCGCGCCCGATCACGGCCGGCGGCACCCCCGCCAACTGGGCGACCGCCAGGCCGTAGCTCCGGTCCGTCGGGCCCGGCACGACCCGGTGGAGGAAGACGACCCCCTCGCCGTCCTCGCGCACGGCCGCGTGCGCGTTCCCAGCCCCGGGCAGGCCGTCCACGGCGGAGGTCAGTTCGTGGTAGTGAGTGGCAAAGAGCGTCCGCGCCCGGACGCGCCGCGCCAGGTCCTCGGCCACCGCCCAGGCGATGGCCAGACCGTCCCGGGTGCTCGTGCCCCGCCCCACCTCGTCTAGCAACAGCAGGCTCCGCGGCGAGGCGCGCCGCAGGCAGGCCGCGACCTCGGTCATCTCGACCATGAAGGTGGAGCGGCCACCGAAGAGGTCGTCGCTGGCCCCGACGCGGGTGAGGATGCGGTCCACTAGGCCGATGCGGGCGGAGGTGGCGGGCACGAAGCTCCCCATGTGCGCGAGGATCGCGATCAGGGCCACCTGGCGCATGAAGGTCGACTTCCCGGCCATATTCGGGCCGGTGATGAGCAGCAGGCGCCGGCCGCCGGGCCCGAGCTCCAGGTCGTTGGGGACGAAGCGCCCACCGCCGAGGCTCTGCTCCAGCACGGGGTGCCGGCCCTCCCGGATCACCAGGTCCCGGCTGCGGTCGACCAGCGGCCGGACCCAGCCCCGACGCGCCGCCGTGTCCGCCAGCGCCGCCAGGGCGTCCAGCGCCGCGATCGCCCCGGCGGTGCGCCGCAGCGCCTCGCCGCAGGCGGCGACCTCCGCGCGCAGTTCGACGAACAGCGCCTGCTCGCGGCGCAGCGCCCGTTCGTCGGCCCCGAGGATGCGCTCCTCCAACGCCCGGAGCTCGTCGGTCACGAACCGCCCGGCGGAGGCCGTCGACTGCTTGCGCTGGTACTCCGGGGGGAGCGCGTCGCTGTGGCGGGCCGCCACCTCGAGGTAGTAGCCGAGGACCCGGTGGAAGCCGACCTTGAGGCCGCGGACCCCGGTCCGCTCCCGCTCGCGGCCCTCTAACTCCCCGAGCCAGCGGCGCCCCTGCGCCCCGGCCGCCCGGAGTTCGTCGAGCGCCGCATCGTACCCCGCGGCGATGATCCCCCCGTCCCGCGCCGCGGCTGGGGGCTCGGCGGCCAGCGCCCGCCCCAGGAGGTCGCCGACGCCCTGCAGGGGATCCACCTCGGCCAGGTGCCCCTGGAGCAGGGGGCTGCCACACCCCTCCAGGGCGCCCAGGACACCAGGCAGGGCCCGCAGCGAGGCCCCCAGGGCTGCCAACTCCCGCGGGGTCGCCTGCCCGACCAGGGTGCGGGCGCAGAGGCGCTCGAGGTCGTAGACGCCCCGCAGCCCGGCCCGCAGGCCCTCCCGGAACAGGGGACGGCGGGCCAACTCCTCCACGGCGTCCTGGCGCCGTCGGATCGCCTCGGGGTCGCGCAGCGGGTGCAGCACCCAGAAGCGGAGCAGGCGCCGCCCCATGGCGGTCACGGCCCGGTCCAGGGTCGAAAACAGCGTCCCGCTCGCGCCCCCGTCCCCGAGGCGCTCCAGCAGTTCGAGGTTGCGTTGGGCCGCCGGATCGAGGGCGACGAAGGCCGAGGGCCGGTAGACCTCCGGGGGGCACAGGGCCCCGAGCGCCCCGCGCAGCGTGTGGCGCAGGTAGGCCAGCAGTCCGGCCAGGGCGGGGGAGGCGGGGGAGTCGGGCCAGAGATCGCGCGCGCCCTCCGGCGCGAACTCCGAGGCCGGCCGCTCCGTCACCCGCGTCCCGTGCTCGGCCGCCTGGCGCGCGACGCAGGCGGGCACGGCGCCGGCCGGCACCACGATCTCCCGCGGCCGCAGGCGCTCCAACTCCTGCTCGATGCTCGTGGCCGCGTCGGCCTCGCCGCCGAGTTCGGCGATGCGCACGGTCCCCGTGGAGGCGTCGACCACGGCCAGGGAGTCCCCGCTCACCCCGGCCAGGAGCGTCTCGCCCAAGGCGTCGAGCAACTCGGGCTCCATGACGGTCCCCGGGGTGAGGACGCGCCGGATCTCACGCCGGACCAGGCCCCTGGCCAGGGCCGGGTCCTCCACCTGCTCGGCGATGGCCACCGTGTGGCCGCGGCCGAGCAGGCGCGCCAGGTAGGTGGTCAGGGCATGGTGGGGGACGCCGCACATCGGCACGCGGAGCCCCGGGCCCTGCTCGCGCGAGGTCAGGACGACCTCCAGCAGGGGGGCCGCGCGCTCGGCGTCGGGGCCGAAGAGTTCGTAGAAGTCCCCGAGGCGGAAGAAGAGGAGGGCGTCGCCGCACTCCGCCTTGAGGCGGCGGTACTGCTCCTGCATCGGGGTCTCGGCCGCGGGTCGGCTCACGCCCCGGGCTCCACGGAGAGGAGCTCGCCATGCAGGGTCCAGGTGTGGGCGGCCGTCACCCGCGCCCGGCCGAAGCGGTTCTCGGCGCCGGCCGTTCCCGCGCCGCCCGCCACCGCGGCCTTGGGCAGCAGCAGGAGCCGATTGGCGCGGGTGCGCGCCGCGTACACCCCGGGGTCCTTGCGGCTGGCCCCCTCCACCAGGACCTCCTGGGTGGAGCCGATCAGGGCCTCGTTCTTGCGCCGGCTGGTCGCGTACTGCAGGGCGTTGAGGCGGTCGAGCCGCTCCTTCTTCACGCCGGCGTCGATCGGGTCCTCCCAGCGGGCCGCCGGGGTGCCCGCGCGGGGGCTGTACTGGAAGGTGAAGGCGTTGTCGTACTGAACCTCCTCCACCAGTTCCAGGGTCTGCCGGAAGTCCTCCTCGGTCTCCCGCGGGAAGCCGACGATGAGGTCCGTGGTGATCGCGGCGTGGGGCAGTTGGCGCCGGACCTCGGCCACCAGCTCCAGGTACTGGGCCCGGGTGTAGCCGCGGTTCATCCAGCGCAGGACGCGATCCGACCCCGACTGCACCGGCAGGTGGAAGTGCTCGCAGATCTTGGGCTGGGCCGCCACGGCCGCCACCATGCGCGCCGTGAAGTCCCGGGGGTGGCTCGTGGTGTAGCGCACCCAGCGGATGCCGGGGACCGCCGCCACGTCGCGCAGCAGGTCCGCGAAGTCGTAGTCGCCCATGTCGTGGCCGTAGGAGTTCACGTTCTGCCCGAGCAGCGTGACCTCGCGGTAGCCCACCGCGGCCAGCGCCTCGACCTCCGCCAGCACGTCGCCGGGCCGGCGGCTGCGCTCCCGGCCGCGCGTCGTGGGCACGATGCAGTATGTGCAGTACTTGTCGCAACCGTAGATCACGTTGACCCAGGCCTTGACCCCGGGCGCCCGGCGCGCGGGCAGGTTCTCCACGGTCTCCGCGGCCTGTTCCCAGACATCGATGGTCTGCGCCTCGTCGCGGTACGCGCGCAGCAGCAGCCCCGGCAGGTCGTGCAGGTTGTGGGTGCCGAAGATCAGGTCCACGTGCGGCGCGTAACGGCGCAGGTACTCGACGGTCTCGGGCATCTGCATGAGGCAGCCGCAGACCCCGAGCAGGAGCCAGGGGCGTTCGGCCTTCTGGGCCTTGAGGCGCCCGATCTCCCCCAAGGCGTGCTCCGCGGCGGTGCCGCGCACGGCGCAGGTGTTCAGCAGCAGGACGTCGGCCTCGCGCTCGTCTGCGGCAATTCCGTAGCCCAGGGCCCGCAGTTGCCCGCTGAGGCCCTCGGAGTCCGCCTCGTTCATCTGGCAGCCCCAGGTTCTGACATGGGCAACTGGATTCGCCCGGCCGCTGACGGCCTGCGCGTAGCTCCGCCCGGCGGCGTCCCCCCAGACGCCAGCGGCAGAGGGCGTGAAGCCCTGGGCGCTCAGGAACGCCGCGGCGCGAGTGTCGTAGGAGATGACGGGAAGTTCCAGGCGCTGCACCGACGGTGCCCCTCCTCTACCCCCGGAGTGTAGCATGGGCACCTGCGCGCGTCCGCGCGGACGGCCACAACGAGCGGCGCGCCCCACCCCGCCCCGCTACAGCCCCGGCGGGAAGGTGTATGCGGGCGGGTGCGCCACGGCCCCGCCGACGGCCAGGGTGATCTCCTTGTGGGCCGTCAACGTGATCGCCCCCGGGTTGCCGCTGTAGGGGTGGCCGTCCACGTAGGCGCGCACGCTGCCCGTGTGGCCCGCCACATCCGTGCGGGAGAGCGGCTCTCCCCAGATGGCGAAGAAGTCGCCCAGGGTATAGGTCTTCTGGAGCGGCGACTCGATATGGATGATCCCCGTGGAGTCGTGCGTGTGCAGCCAGTAGAAGCAGCCGCCACCGACCACGAAGTGCCGCTGCACGCGCCGGGGCGGCGTGATGCCGATCCCCCGCGGCACCGCGACCTGCGTCCCGGAGAGAAAGAGGCTGAGGTGCACGTGGATGTGGTAGACGAGTTGCTCGGAGGTCTGGCAGCGGATGCCGTCCACCGTCTGTCCTGTACCGCCCGCCGCGGTGTCCCCGTGGGGGAAGACCGGCTTGCCGACCGTCGTCCCCTGGACCAAGGGGATGCTGCCGCCGCGGCTGGCCAGGACCGCCACCACGACGGCCACGGCGGCGATGAGGGCTGCGACCAGCCAGCCGGTGGCCCTGCGGCGGCCTCGCGGGGCATCGCTGGAACCCCTCCGTCCCCTTGGCCGGCCGCCGGTCGACGCGCCCCGCCCAGACCCAGCCGCCTGCCTCCGACCCGCCCCTGAGCGGCGCGCGGACCCCTTCCCTGGCGTCTTGCCCACGAAAGCCTCCCCGCCGTTCGGGGCGGGCGCGCTCAGCGAGGCGCCCGCCCTGCCCGAACCGCAACCCACGGTACCGCATCCTCCCGCGCCGCGCCATGCCCTCCACGGGCGGGCCGCCACGGGCGGCAGCCTGACGGAGCATCCGGTGGCTGGGCAGGCGGCCGTCATGGTACGATATGACAGCATCGCTGGCGGGGGTCCGGGTTGCGCATGCCGGCCTGGCGGGGGTGGAAACAGGGCCCGGCGCCGGGACCGGCGCCGCCGCGGCGGACGGGGACGAGCACCGTCAGCGGCGAGGGCGCTTGGCGCCGGAGGTTCTCGGGAAACCCACACGGCCGTCGAGCGCGGCCCCAGACCATGCTGCAAGAGTCCGCTCTTGCAGCACGCCCCGGGCCGCTCGGGACGGGAAGATTACCGCGCCAGCGACCGGGCACGAACGGCCCTGAGCAGAGGAACGGTGCCGGAATGTGGCGGCGGATGCGCCGAATGTCCAAAGTGATCGCCTGGATCCTCGTGCTGCTCGTTGGCGGGAGCATGGTCGCCTACTTCGCCCTGCTGCTGCCCTTCGCCCGCTGAGCGGCCCCGGGCCTCGGATGCCGGACGCGGCGCCCCGCGGGGCGGAGCCGCCGCGACGGAAGGACCCGCGTGAGTGGTCGCTGCCAGGAACGTCTCTTGCGGGGGCCACTCGCGCCTCCGGTGTCCGACGCGCACAGGGGAGGAGGTCCGTCCCCGGTGGTCGCCGGGGAGGCCGGGGCCTCGTTGCAGCGCCGTTCCGAAGCAGGACGCCGCGGCAACAAGCCGCAGGCGGTCCGATCACCACCCCGAAGCGAGCCTCACATGCCCAAGCCCCACGGGGCACCCGTGCAACAGCGTCGGGCAGGGGCGGCCAAAGCTCGCTTGCGCCGCCCCCTCCTACCCGAACAGGCGCCCCCAGAGCCCCTTGCGGCGCTCCCGCCGAGCGCGGCCGGCCGCCAGATCGTAACGCAGGGACTGCAACTCCTGGTTGGTCCGCATGAGGGCCGTCAGCAGGCGGTCCCGGTCCTCCGCCTGCCGCTCATCCTGGCGGGAGATCGCATCCTCCAGACGCGCCACCTGCTCGACGAGGCGTTTCGCCACCGGGTCCGACTCCGCCTGCGCCTCCGGGCCGGGGGGCCCGCCCGCCGCCGCGCCGCGCATGGCGAGGGCCCGGCGCCGCAGCTCGTCAGCGTCGAGCCCCGCATCGCGCCAAGTGGACAGGGCGGTGAGGATCGCCAAGGCGGACGCGGGCACCAGCCGCTCGCCGCGACCCTCCACCAGGGGCGGGAGCACCTCCTCGAAGTCGTCCAGCAGGCGCCGCAGGACATAGGCCGACATGGACAGCGCGGCGCAGGCCTGGGCGAAGGACAGGGGCTCGCCACGGTCCGCCCAGGTCGCGCGCGTGGTGAGGGCCCCTTCCCCTGCCCGCGTGCCCTCCGCGGGCGCTTCCACCCCCACCAACAGCGCCTCGGCGGCCACCGCCACCTCCGCGGCACCCGGCAGACCCGGATCGACAAGCGCCTCCCCCGCCTGGCGCTCGGTGGCGGGCGCCAGGCCCTGGGACCGCCCCCCCTGCGCCGCGCTGTCGCCCGCGGGCTGGTCCCCCACCGTCGCCGGCGCTTCGCCCTCCGCCCCCCCCACCACAGCCCCCATCCCGGCCTCCGCCGCCGCGCCGGGAGGCGCGGCGTCCGGCGGGACCTGCAGGCGGGCCTCG
>DAHWHV010000204.1 GCA_027335545.1 Clostridia bacterium | reverse complement strand
GGAGGCCCTGACCCCGCAGGAGCGCGGGGGCTTTGTCCCCCTCGCCCCGGACGCCGCGTTCGAGGTGCGATCCGCGTCCGACCGGTTGTCCGCACTCCGCTCCAAGATGCGGAGCTACGTGGCGAACGGCGTCCGCCTGGCGGTGCTCGTCGACGCGCCGGGGCGCACGGTCGAGGTGTATCGGCCAGGCCAGGAACCGGTGGGGCACCAGCACCCCGACGGGGTCGCGCTCGACCCGGAACTCCCCGGGTTTACCCTGGAGTTCGGTCCCGTGTGGTCAGACGAGGCCCCCTCCTGACGAGGTCCGCAAGGGAGCGGGCCGGAGGACCCGCCGGGGCATCACCGCCGCCGCCGTCCTTCAGCGCGGGCGCGCGCACCGCCACGCGCGGCCCTCCGGCCGGTCAAACGGGGCGGCGCTCCCGGCCGGTGCGCACGGCGCAGAGAGGGGGCGGACCATGGCCCATCAGCCGGCGGCCGTCCGTGGCGCAAAAGGAGCGCCGGGCCGCGTACCTGGAGCGCCGGAGGACATGCGCCGAGACGGTGGACCAGGCTGCCCTGACGGCGGTGATGGATCTCGCCTTGGCCCGAGCGATCTGCCCGTGCCTGGACAACGGCTTCCGGGCCGTGACGGCCTTCGGCCAGCCCTGATCCGTCCGCCCCCCGGTTTATGGGCCAACGGGCAGCAAGAGCGCGACGGGGGCGCCTCGCCGAGGCTGCGCTCTCCGTTGCCGTCCAGGCCCGGGGCCAGCGGGCAGCAAGAGCGCGACGGGGGCGCCCATCCGCGGGCGCCGGCGCTTCGTCGGCGCTGCTCCCGGTGACTGCGCGGGTCGTGTCGCTGCGACGCGGCCCGCGTCTACGGTCGCAGGGGCAAAGCGGCAGAGGAGAGGAAGGGGACGGCCCGTGGGCTCGCCCCGCTCGCGGCTTTCCACCGGCGCGCGCGTGGCCCTGGTCGTCATCGCCGTGCTGACGGCCTTCGCCATCTTCGCCTACCAGGACCGGCTGGGCGCGCGCGCCGCCGTCGGGCGGCCGGCGCCCGGCTTTGCGCTGGCCGACCAGACCGGCCGCCTCTGGCGGCTCTCCGCCCTCCGTGGCCACGTGGTCGTCCTCAACTTCTGGGCCAGCTGGTGCACGGTCTGTACCGCCGAGGCGCCGACGCTGCAAGCCTTCGCCCGCCGCTACCGCCGTGAGGTCACCTTCCTGGGCATCGACTGGCGGGAGCCGGAGGCCGCGCTCCGGGCCTATGTCGCGCGGTACGGGCTCAGCTACCCCAACCTGCGCGACGGCGACGGCAGCGTGGCCCAGGCGTACGGGCTGACCGGGGTCCCCGAGACGTGGTTCATCGGCCCGCACGGCGTGGCGCGCGTCCACATCGTCGGGGCGGCCACCTTCGCGCAGCTGCAGGCGGACTACCGCGCGACGACCGGGCGGTCCATCGACGGGCTCGGCGTCGGCCCGGTGCCGGCAGGCGCGCGCGCGCATGCCCTGGCCTGGGACGGCGCCACGCTCTGGGTGGCCGCCAGCGGCGGCTTGGTGGCGGGTTCCGGCGGCGGCCGGGTCTGGCGGCCGGTTGCCGCGGCCGCCTTGGCGCAGGGGGACGTGCGCTTCGTTGTGGCCGACGGGCCGCGCCTTTACACGGGCGGGCCCCGTGTGGGCCTTTGGGCCAGCAGCGATCGGGGCGCCGCCTGGCGGCGCCTCACCCTGCCGCCGAAGGCCGGGGCCCAGCCCGTGCTCCACGCCTTCGCCGCCGACCCCACGGACCCGGCGCGCGCCTGGGCGTGGACCAGTGGCGGGCTGCTGCGCACGGCCGATGGCGGGGCGCGTTGGACACAGGTCCCTGTCAGGACGCCGCCGCCCGTCGCGCCGACGGCGCTCGGGGTAGGAGGGGGCACGCTCTGGGCCGCAACGCCGGCGGGCGTCTACCGCTCAGGGGACGGGGGGCGCGCCTGGCGGCAGGCGCCCCTCTGGCAGGCCGTCTCCGCGGGGACGGAACTCGCGACCCCGGCCGACGTCCTGGTGAACCGCCTGCCGCTGGCGGCGGCGGGGATCGCGGCGGTGGGGAGGGCCGTGTTCTTCGCCGGCCCGTCCGGCGTCTGGCGGGTGGCTGCGGGCGGGGGTACGCCGAGGAACGCGATGGGCGGCGGCGCGCGCGCGGCTAGCGGCGCGGGAGTGGGCGGGGTGCTGGCCGCCAGCCCGGCACGGCCGTTCAGCGGCGTGGCGCCAGGGCCCCGCGGCACCGTCTGGGCCATCGCGCCCAACGGCGACCTCTATCGCGCCGCCGCGGCCGGGGGGGCGTGGCGGCGGTGGCGGTATCCCGGGGGGTAGCCGCACGGTGGAGCCGGAGCGTCCAACCTTGGCCTCCGCGTAACCGCAGGCGCTTGGGCGAGCGCATGTTTTCGTCGGTGGGGCCGGAACCCAACCGGGGGCACCGGTGCGGCTCAACGCGCAACCGGGTGGTCTACATCGGCGAGGAGCGGCGCACTTGTGCGCCAGGGGAGGCTACACTATAGGCGGGTCTGGCCATGGGCTTGTGTCCG
>DAHWHV010000203.1 GCA_027335545.1 Clostridia bacterium | reverse complement strand
CTGGAAGCCGCCGCAAGGACCCCGGCCGACCTGCTCATCCTCGACATCGCCTGCGCCAGCGGGGCGTCGGTACTGCGGTATAGGTTGGCCCGGCCCGGAACGCGGATCGTGCTCCTCGCGCCGGGACGGCGACCGGGCGATGCCACTGTGGCGCAGATCGTCCAGGCGGGCGTGTACGACGTGGTGACGTCTCCCGAGGCCCTTGGGCCGGCCATCGACCACCCTGCCGACCTGTCGGCGGCCGCCCGGTGGCTCGACCCGTCCCTGGCGCCGGATGCGCCGCAGGCGCAGCAGGTGCGAGAGGTGGTCCGGGAGCGGCGGGTGGCGGTCAGCCAGAGGCCCGTCCTGGTTGCCGTGGCCGGTATCGCGCAGGGAGTGGGCACGACCGCACTCACTTGCGCCATCGCGGGCTTCCTTGCCCGTGCAGGCCATGAAACGGCTCTCGCTGAGGCGAATCCGACGCCGAGCCTTCGGGTGCTGTCCGGGGCTGAGATCGGGACCCCCTGGGTCCCCCAGCTTGCTGTGTACCCGGGGGTGACTCTCGAAGCCGTGCGCGAGATCGAGCAGGCGCGGCAGCATCCGTACATCGTGGTGGATTTGGGGGTGCCGCCGCGCGACCTGCTCCAGCAGATCGACGCCGACATGCTCGTTCTCGTGCTGCCATCTGAGGTCCACCGCTGGCAGCGCGTCACCGCGTGGCTCCAACAGCACGCCGATGCCGCCCGCGCCACCGGCGCAGACGACCGGGCGCTGGACGAGGCGATCCGCGAAGACCGCCTGCTGCCGAGGGCAGCACGGTACATGGTGCTGAATCCCTCTCCACGCGACCTGCGCGACCTGGCCGAGGCGTGGGAGGCCGCGACCGAGCGCTGCATCCCGCCCCCGGCCGAGCCCCTGTCCCCTGTCCCTGTCTCCGACCGCAGCGCCTGGCCGCCCGGCTACCGCCGCCCCGACCCCGCCCTGGACGAGGCCCTGGCGACCCTCTTGGCCCCGGTCCTGCCCGACCAGCCTCCGCCCCGTCGGGGGCTCCTGGCGGGCTTCCGCCGCCCGCCCCGTCCCCGCCGTCTCCCGGCTGAAGCCCGGCCCCCCGAGCCGGCCCGGCCCGCGCCGGCCCCTCGGGCGCCGGCGCCGAGGGCGGGGGGTGGCGGGCAGCACATCACCGTGCGGGTGGGCGACGGGGCTGGGGTCCTGGACCGCATTGAAGACATTGTGGCCGCCGCGTGGCGGGTGGCGCTGGCGGCGGGGGCTGCCTATGGCGGGCTTTACGTGGTCTCTCGCATCCCCGGAGCGCCGCCTTGGGCGGCGGCGGGGCTCGGCTGGGCCAACCACCTGCTCGGTGGCGCCTGGCGTGCCGTGGGCGGGCACTAAGCCGGAGGCATAGGGGCAATCGGTGATGTCGAGATGAGGGGCCCGCTCCGAGGTCGGGGCGGGCTTTTGCGTTGCTGAAGGGAGGTGGAGGCCATGGACGACCCGATACGCCGCGACGTGGTGCGCCGGATCGTGCGGGAGTACCACCCGGACGCCGACGTGGCGGAGGTCGAGTACATCAGCCGCAGGGCGATTGGCGAGGCCGAAATCGCACTGTATGACCGCATCCGTCTAGGGATTCCAACGGGCCTGCGGGCGCCGGCGCGGGACGCGGAGGCGGGCCGGAAGTGACAGGCACGACGTACGTTCGACGGGGGCGAGTCGACGATGGCTCGCCTCTCTGACATGGGGGGGGTATGGGATATGGCGACGATGGCGGCGGTACTGCGCCGATATGCGGCGGCCGAGGCGGCCCAGGTCGAGC
Organism: Clostridia bacterium; assembly: GCA_027335545.1. Next base: position 88 of record DAHWHV010000203.1, on the reverse strand, counting down.
GGGCGCGGGAACGGGTGGTGGCAGAGCGGGAGGCGGCGGTGGCGACGGCGCCGACCGCCGAGAGGGTGGACGCGGCGGTGCGTGGGGC
>DAHWHV010000181.1 GCA_027335545.1 Clostridia bacterium | reverse complement strand
GGAGGCCGCCGCGGCCGACGCCGCGCAGGCCCGGGGCCCCTGGGGCGGGACGGCGGTGGCCCACGCCTGGTCGCTGCGCGGCGACCCGCCCGCCTTCCTACGGGCGCTGGCGGATGCCGGCTGGCCGGCGGCCACGGGCCGCGAGGATCCATCCGGCCCGGGCGGCTGGGCGGCGTCCGTAGCGGCCCTGCTCCCCACCGCCGGGGCCGCCCTTGCCGTCGCGCAGGCCGGCGTTCCAGAGGAGGCGGCGTTCGGCCCCGTGCCGGGCCCACTCCCCATGGCCGAAGCCGCGCGTCTGGCCCTCCGCCATGTGAAGCCGTCTGCCGCCGCGGTCATGGTCGCGGTGGGCGCCGCCTGCTCAGGGCTCGACCCCCTTGCGGCCGGCCGCCCGTGCGCGCAGTACCCGGACGCCGACCTGGTGCGCGAACTCTCCGCCTGCGCCCACCCCCGCGCCCGTCCCCTGCCGGACGCCGGAGCGGCGCCGCATGCCGCCTTCGGCTGGATGCAGATCGACATGGCCACCTACAGCCGCGCGCTGGCGCGGGAGGCGCGCAGCCCGGACCCCGTGGTGTGGGCGTGGTGGTTGTCGGTGCCGGCCAACAGCGCGGCGCTGGCAGCGGCCATCGCGGGCGGGTACCAAGGCTGGGGCGCGTGGCCGGCCTACGCGGGCGGCGCCTACCGTGCGCACCTGGCCGCGGCCCAGGCCGCGGTGACGGCCGTGGGCGGCGCCCTCTGAGCGAAGGGCCGCTTCCCAGCCGCGGGCAGCTCCGGCTGGGACCGGCCAGCGGGCGCACCGGCCACAGCACCGGTCCCCGTGCCCGCCCCAGGAGCGTGGTCGAAAATGCCGAGCCCGATCCCTCCGCGTACCCCCCGCGGGGGCAACCGGGACTTGGACCTGCCACCCCTCATGGCAGCCCGTGCCGTCCGCCGACTCTCCGCCCGTTCTCACGGGGTGATCGGCCGAAGCCCGCGCCGGGAATGATCGCGCATCGCGCAGTCTCCGGCAGGCACCGTCCGCGCAGAGGGACCCCGCGACGCGAGCGGGCGAGGTGCTGGCGCGGGCCCTGGGCGCCGAACCGCCGACCCTCCCGTGGCAACCGGCAGGATGCTGGCATCCTGCCGACCGGCCGCGCCCTGCAGGCGGGCACCCCTGCGCGGCGAAGCCCGGCGCCCCAGGGGGTGCACTGCCGTTGAACCTCGCCACCATGCAGTTCCACAGCCGCGCCCTGGGGCGTCACGTCACCTACACGGCGATCCTGCCTGACCCCGGCCGCCACGGGCCCGGGCCCTACCCCGTGCTCTACCAACTGCACGGGGCCTCCGATGACCACACCGCCTGGGTCCATTTCAGCCGCCTGGTCCATCACGTCGCGCCCTACCCGTTCCTCGTCGTCATGCCCGACGGCGGGCTGTCCTGGTGGCGCAACGCCGGCCCGCGGGAGCGTTACGAGGACTTCGTCGTGGGCGACCTGGCCGAGCACGTCGGCACGGCCTTTGGCACGCGGCCCGGCCGGGCCGCCATCGGTGGGCTCTCCATGGGCGGCGGGGGCGCTGTGCGCCTGGGGCTCAAGCACCCCGGCCGCTTCGCCTCCATCTGGGCCCACAGCAGTTCGCTGCCCGCCCCCGAGCGGTTGCGCGAGCGCTTCGGGCTGTCCGCGGAAGAGGCCGACGCCGACGACGTCTACGCCATCGCCGAGCGCGTGGCGCGCCTGCCGCGGCCGAGCCTGCCCCGCCTCACCTTCGACTGCGGCACCGAGGACTTCCTGATCGCGGACAATCGCTCCTTCCATCGCCACCTGGGGGCCGTCGGCCTGCCGCACACCTACCGCGAGCACCCCGGCGCCCACACGTGGGAGTACTGGGACCTGCACGTGCGCGAGGCGTTGCGGCAGCACGCCGCGATGCTGGGCGTCACGGTGCGGCCCTAAGCAGCCGTGGATGATCAGAGTTCCTGAGTTGACAAGCGACGAGTGAGGCAAGATGCCAGCCTCGGGGTGTTAGACCTCGGCATGGCGTTGGAACCGTGCTGCTGGGTCGGCGACCGAGAATTCCGCGCCGCGGACCTCATTGTGGCCCGCGAGGCCGCCCAGCACGGCGCCGCCGCTGGGGTAAGGGCCTGGCAGGGGGTCGTGGGCGCAGCGTCCCACGGGGGCAAAGCGCGTGCCGGCCACCGCGCGGTCAGGGCCGACTGGCCGCAGGGGTTGAGCGACCACGGCGCACGGCAGAGCGTGGCGAGAGTCAAGCCACGAGGGGCGCGCCCCGTCCGGTGACCCCGCGCTCACCCCAGGGCCAGCACGGCGGGGAGGTAGCTGGCGGCGGGCGCCATCCACGTCAGGGTCAGGGGCGGGGCGCCCGCGGCCGGCAGGCGGTGGCGGCCGAGGGACACGGCCTGGCGCACATCGAGTTGGCGGCCGCCCGGCGCGGCCAGGGGCAGGAGCCGCCGGCCCATCGCCACGGCGCCGCAGAAACCCCCGCCGCCTGGCACAAAGACCAGCGTCGCCTCGGCTGCCGGGCCCTGCGCCGACAGCGCGATGTCGTACCGTACGCCGTAGTTGCCGTAGTTGATGACCGCGAGTTCGTCCAGCGCCGAGTAGCCGACGAGGTAGCTCGGCGGGAGCCCGAGGCGCAGCCGCTGCCCGGGCGCGCAGGCCACGGCGAGCGTGAGGTCGGCCGCCGCGAAGGACCCGCGCATGGGTAGCGCGGCGGGCCGGGGCCCCGGCGGCAACGGCTCCGGCTCCGCGCGGCCGCCGCCGTCCGCGACCAGGGACACCTCCAGCGGGCCCGAGGCCGTCGCATCGACGATCGCGTTCAGGGCTTGTCCGCGAACCGCCCGCTTGTGGCGCAAGGGGGGCCAGAGCGGCAGCGTCCGGCCGGGCGGCACCGCAAACGGGCGCAACGGCGCCTGCTCCGCCAGCCAGGCGGCCAGGGCGGCCTGGCCCACCTGGAAAAAGCCCGCCCCCGGTCCGCCGACCCCGGCGCGCTCCACCCGCACCGTGACGGGCATCGTCCCGGGGTTGCGCACCCGCACCTCAAAGCCGATGGCCGCGGGCACGTCGATCAGGGCGTAGAGATAGGCGCGGAACGGCCCGCTGACCGTGTCCCGGTACATCAGCCCGGGCCCGTGCACGCGCTCCGGCTCATCCGCGAGCAGCAGGGTGCGCCCGGCGCGCCGCACCGCGGGGGTCAAGGCCGCCAACGATTCCATCGCCTCCGGCGGGAAGGCGAAGGGCACCCCGGGGGAAGGCAGGGGGGGGAGCGCGGTCACCGGCCCCGCCCCCCCTGCGCCCGGTGCGGCGCCGTCAGCGCGTCGGCCTCGTGGGCAATGGCCACACCGTCACGGGCTAGGCGGGAGAGGGCCAAGCCCAGGGCCGCGTGGTGGGCGGGCGCGAGATGGGCCGGGACCTCTTCCAGGTCCAGCACCCGGGGGCAGCGGTCGGGGGTAATGAGCACGTCCGCCTCCAGGTCCAGCCACTCGACGGCCTCCGGCGCGACCTCCGTCTCCGTCGCGGCATTGCAGTAGTACGCGATCGTCTCCCCCCGCGCGTCACACCAGTGGTAGACGTTGTAGGGGCGATCCGTCCAGAACACGGCGTAGGTGCGAGTGCCGGCCGGCAGGTGCAGCACGCCGTCGGCAACCTCGGTATCCCGCTCGATCCGGTAGTAGAGTACGGCGCGCTCCGGGCCCAACTCCAGCCCGACGCACGGATAGATCAGCGTCCGCCCGTCCAGCTTGTGCTTGCGCTCCTCGACCAGCGGACCCGCTGGTCGTGTGCCCATGGCAGCCACCGCCCTTCTCGCTGGAACCGCCCGTCCGGGCGGTTCCTGGCGCCACCCCTTTGGCGATCATCGCCCCGGTCCGGGCCCCTTGGCGGTCAGCGCGGCGGCACGTCCTCGTTCGCACGGTCCCGAAGGATGGCCCCTTCCGCCCCTCGGCCGGGACGCGCGACCGGCCGGCCGCCCACGGGCTCTGTGAACGCGAGGGCGACCGCGGAGGCCGCATCACGCGCGAACACCGGCGTCAGGCGCGCCCGCTGCGCCTCAGGCAGGGCGTCCCACGCGCGCCGCTCGGCCTCGGGCAGCACGATGCGACGCAGGCCCGCCCGCCGCGCCGCGGCGGCGCATTCCCCCAAGCGGGGGACGGGCAATAGCCGGCCGTGCGCCGTGACGGCGCAAGCCGCGGCCAGGCGGCCCGCGACAGGCTGCGCGCGCAGGGCGGACACCAGCGCGAGCAGGCAGGCCAAGCCCAGGGTATGGGGATCGGCGCCGGGGTCGAGCCCAACGTGTACGATGAGGTCGCGCCCCGCTAACACCCCGGGCGGCACCCCCCAGGCTCCGCCCTGCCCCAGCAGGCAAGCGGCGGCATCGGCCGCGCAGCCCCGTGCTTCGGGCGGCAGCACGCGCAGGGCGCCCTCGCCTGCCGGCGCCGCGGCGAGGACGGTGGCCACCCGGACCCCGGAGCCGGTCCCGACCAGACCCAGCGCCGCGCCGGCCTCGCGCGGCCGGTCGGCGGGCACGGCCACCGCGGGCGGGCCGAGCCAACCCGCCAGGCTCTGGACGGTCACGTGGACGCGTGCGCCCGGGTCGGCGAGCACCGCACGCGCCACCTTGCGGCACAGGGCCGCGACCTGCCGGTCCAGCGCCCGGACGCCGGCCTCGTCCGTATACCCCCGGACCAGGGCCTGGAGGGCACCCGCGGTCAGGGTCAGGGCACCAGCGGGCAGCGCGTGCAGGGCGGCCTGGCGCGGCAGGAGGTGGCGCCTGGCGATCTGGACCTTCTCCTCCTCGGCGTAGCCGGGCAGCACGAGCACCTCCAGCCGGTCGCGCAGGGGCCCGGGCAGGGCGCTCAGGTCGTTGGCCGTCGCGATGAACATCACCTCGGAGAGGTCGAAGGGTACCTCGAGGTAATGGTCGCTGAAGGCAGGCTGCTGTTCGGGATCCAGCACCTCGAGCAGGGCCGCCCCGGGGTCTCCGCTGCCGCCCGCGCCCAGCTTGTCGATCTCGTCCAGCAGCATGACGGGGTTGCGCGCCCCCGCGCGCCGCAGGGCGGCGACGATGCGGCCGGGCAGCGCCCCGACGTAGGTGCGCCGGTGGCCGCGGATCTCGGCCTCGTCGCGGACCCCCCCGAGCGCGACCCGCACGAAGGGACGGCGTAGCGCCTCGGCCACAGAGCGGGCCAGCGAGGTCTTCCCCGTCCCGGGCGGTCCGGCCAGGCAGAGCGCCGTCCCCGGGGCGCCCCCGCTTGGCGGCGGACCCGCGCCGGCCGCCGCGTCCCGCTGTGCCCCCTGGCGCAGGATGTGCACGGCCAGGTGTTCGAGGATGCGCTCCTTGACGGGGTCGAGGCCCTCATGCTGCTCGTCGAGCAACGCCCGGGCCGCATCGAGGTCCAGGCGCTCCGGACTGCGCCGCGTCCAGGGCAGCGCGGTGAGCCACTCCAGATAGGTGCGCGCGATCACCGCCTCCGCGGCGAGCGGCGGCATCCGCTCCAGGCGGGCGGCCTCGCGCAGCCCCGCCTCCAGCGCCGCCGGCGGCAGGCCGCCGGCGTGCAGCCCCACGCGGAAG
>DAHWHV010000156.1 GCA_027335545.1 Clostridia bacterium | reverse complement strand
GCGGCGAGGGCGTCGATGTGCGCGAACCGGACCCGCACACCGGGGTATTCGGCCGCGGCGGCCCGGCACACCTCGTCCCAGAAGGGCATCGTGTGCACGATCCCGTTGGACTTGGTCGCCACCGTCAGCTCCCCGCGCCGGCCGGCCGCCAGTTCCAGCGCGTAGCGGACGATCCGCTCGACGCCCATGCGGGAGAAGTGGCTGACCTGCGCGGCCACCTCGTGCGGGGTGCCCTCGTGGATGCGGCCACCGATGCTGGAGTACTCCCCCTCGGTGTTCTCGCGCACCACGACGAAGTCGATGTCGCCCGGGCCCCGCCCCGCCAGGGGCGAGGCGATGCCGCGCAGCAGCCGTACCGGGCGCAGGTTCACGTACTGCTGGAAGGTGCGGCGGATGGGGATCAACAGGCCCCAGAGGGAGACGTGGTCGGGCACATCGGGGTGGCCGACCGCACCGAGGAAGACCGCGTCGAAGTCGGCGAGCGTCCGCAGCCCGTCCTTGGGCATCATCGCGCCGTAACGCAGGTGGTGGGCGCAGTTCCAGGGGAACTCGGCGCATTCCAGGCGGAGGCCGCCGTGCAGGTCGGCGGCGGCCTGCAGCACGCGCAGGCCCTGCGGGACCACCTCGGGACCGATGCCGTCGCCCGGGATCACGGCCAGCCGGATCGTTGGCACGGGGAGCACGACTCCTTTCGCCTCGCGGGGGAAGGGGTCGCGGCCTACCGGCCGCGGCCACCCGCGCGGGGTCGTCTGCGCCCTCCGGGGCCCCAATCCCTTCCGGGGGGCGGCGCGGTGACCGGAACCATCGCCCTGGCTCGCGGGGCCTCGGTGCTCCTGTTGCCGCAGGAGCCGCCCTGCGACGGCCCACCCCCGCCAGCGGCGCTGCGGGTCGCCTGGCACCTCCCGGACCTGCCGCCCCCGGCCCCGAGCGGCGGCCAGCGGACGCGGGCCGCGCTCGCGGCCGCCCTCGCGGCGGCGGCGGATCTGCTGCTCCTGGACGAGCCGACCAACCACCTCGACCTCTGGTTGCGCGAGGCGGCGGAGGAGGCCCTCGCCGCCTTTCCCGGGGCGGTGGTCGTGGCGACCCACGACCGCTGGCTGGTGGAGCACTGGGCGGAGGCCGTCGGCGCCGTCCCCCACCGGGCCCCGCGCGGACCCCACCGCCTTCTCAGGAGACTCTCAGCCGCTCCCCAGGCAGGGCACAGCCTCCTCTGCCACCCTGGTGGCGCGGCCGGGGGTACGGCCCGACGGCGCCGCGACGGGGGGTGCGCCCGTGGCCCTGGTGGAGCTGCACGGCGTGGAGAAGCACTACGGCGCGGGCTCGGCGCGGGCCACCGCCCTGCGCGGGGTGACGCTGGAGATCGAGTCGGGCGACTACGTCTCGATCGTCGGCGCCTCCGGGTCGGGGAAGTCGACCCTGATGAACATCCTCGGCCTGCTCGACCGCCCCAGCGCCGGCACCTACCGCCTGCGCGGCCGCGAGATGGCCCGCCTGGGCGGACCGGCCCTGGCCGCCGAGCGCAACCTCGGCATCGGCTTCGTCTTCCAGGGGTTTCACCTCCTGCCGCAGTTGCGCCTGGACCAGAACGTCGGGCTGCCGCTGGTCTACCGCGGCCTGGGGGCGGCGGCGCGCCGCCGCCGGGCCCTGGAGGCGCTGCAGGCCGTGGGCATCGCCGCCCTTGCCGGCCGCCGCCCGACGGAGGTCTCCGGGGGCCAGCAGCAGCGCGCCGCGATCGCCCGGGCCCTGGTGGCCGAGCCGGACCTGATCCTGGCCGATGAGCCGACCGGCTCTCTGGACAGCCGGACGGGCGAGGTGATCATGGAGATCTTCCAGCGGCTCAACGCCCAGGGCCTGACGATCATCCAGGTGACGCACGAGGCGGACATCGCGCGCCACGCCCGGCGGATCGTGACGCTGCGGGACGGACGGGTGACCGGCCAGCGGGCCGTCGCGGAGCCCCTGGACGCCGCGGCCGTCCTGGCAGCCACCCCGGCCGAGCCCGAGGGGGAGGAGGGGGCCGATGCCACGGATTAGCCGCGCGCTGGTGGGGCTCGGCGTCCTGGGGCTGGTGGCGGCCGGCGGCTACGGGCTGCGGCGCCACTGGGTCGCGGTCGGCGCCGCCGCCCAGCCGGCCTACGCGACGGCCCAGGTGCGGCGGGGCGACATCCAGGCGGCCGTCGCGGGGGCGGCCACGCTGCAGCCGGCGCACAGCGCCACCCTGACGGCCCCGGTCGGCGGCACGGTGCGCACCGTCCGGGTTAAGCGCGGGCAGGCCGTGCGCAGCGGGGAGGTCTTGGCCACCCTGACGGATGCCGCCTTGGCCCAATCGATCACCCAGGCCGGCCTGAAGGTCCACGCGGCGCTGGAGGCGCTGGCGGCGGCGACCGGCACCTCGCCGGCGCAGGCCGCCGGGGTCAACCCCCAACAGGGGGTGACCGTGCGCGCGCCGCAGGCCGGCCGCATCACCGAGCTGGCCGTATCCCAGGGCTCGGCCGCGACGGCGGGGGAGGTGCTGGCCAAGATCGTGGACAGCCGCACGGTGGTCATGGACGTGGCCCTGCTGCCCTACGACCACGCCCTGCTGGCCTCCGGCGCCGCGGCGCGGGTGCACTTCAGCGGCTTCAGCGGCTGGGTGACCGGGAGCCTGCGGCACATCAGCCCCAACGGTATCCCCTCCAGCAGCGGCAAGGCGGAGGTCTACCCGGCGGAGGTGGTGCTGACCAACCCCAAACTCCTACGGCCCGGGGACAAGGGGCAGGTGCAACTGCGCGCGGGGGCGACGTGGCTGACCCTGCCCAAGCAGCAGGAGATCAGCGCCTTCGGGCGCGAGGCGTCTGTGCGCAGCCCCATCGCGGCCACCGTCCAGCGGGTGGGTGTCGCGCTCAACTCCTGGGTGCGCCAGGGGCAGGCGCTGCTGTCCCTCGGGGGGGGCAGCGCCACCGCGGCGATCTCCGCGGACCAACTCGCGCTGCAGCAGGACGAGGCCGCCCTCGCCGCCCTGCGCCAGGAACAGGCGGCCCTGACGGTGACCGCGCCGCTCAGCGGCGTCGTGGGCTCGCTGGACGTGCATGTGGGGGAACGGGTGGCCGGCGGGGCGGACATCGCGCGCGTCTACGGGCCTCGGCACATGACGCTGGACCTGGCGGTCAGCCAGCTCCAGGTGACCGAGGTCAAGCGGGGCCAAGCCGTGCAGGTCACGACGCCGGGGCTGACCGGCAAGACCTTCACGGGGTCCGTGGTGGGGGTGGGCACCGTCGGGACCAGCGGCAGCGGCCTCTCCACCTTCTCGGTGCACGTCGCCGTGGACGGCCACGGCACGCTCCTGCCCGGCATGAGCGCCGACGCCCGCATCCTCACGGCCAGCGCCCGGGGGGTGCTGCTGGTTCCGGTGGAGGCCGTGCTGCAGCAGTCCGCGGGCGACGAGGTGGAGGTGCTGCGCCACGGCCAGGTCTCCACGGTCGCCGTGAAGGTGGGATTGGTGAACTCCACGGATGCGGAGATCCTCTCCGGCCTGCACGCCGGGGAGACGGTCGTGACCGGCGCCGCCTCGGGCGTCGTGGCCCGGGCCAGCCAGGCGACCCACGGCCACGCCCGCAGCCACGGCC
>DAHWHV010000152.1 GCA_027335545.1 Clostridia bacterium | reverse complement strand
TGGAGGGGTGGAGGGGTGGAGGGGTGGAGGGGTGGACGGGATGGAAGACCTGCGAAGGCGCAAGCCTGATGAGGAGGCGGTCTCCAGCGAAGCAGGAAACCCCGGTGAGCGATCACTGGGAATCCCCCGGCTTTCGCCGTGGGGAGGAGGTCAGTCTCCTGCAATCCTCCTGCAATCCTCCTGCAATGCCCGCCACCAGGGCGTGGGAGCGACCGCCGGCTTCCAGGGGCCGGCCGAGGCGAGCGTCGGCGCCCTCGCCTCCGGCTCGGCCATGCCGGGCGTGGTCTCCGGCTGCTGCGTTCCCTGGCCCAGCCTGCTGCCCTACCATTTGCGGTTGCCGTGGCGGTCGATCAGCGCCGCGTAGGTCGTCGGCTTGAAGCCCTGGATACGGTCGAAGCCCGCGAGCCCCTGGCGCGTACCCGAGTACGAGGTGGCCGAGCCGCAGAGCCCGACCAGGTAGTGGCTGCCCACGACATCCGGGCTCAGCGTGTGGGAGACGGCGTTGTGCCAGTGCACGCCGTCGGGGGAGTCCCAGAAGGTGTAGGTGTGTCCCTGCTTGCGCAGGCGCAGGTAGACGGGGACGAGGGCCATGGGGTCCACGGCCGGGAAGCCCTTGGCCAACTGGCCCGCCTTCTGGCGATAGTTCACGTTCAGACCGTTGGCCGGCGTCACCACCAGGTCGAGCATCGAGGAACTCGGGTGGGTGCTGGCCCGCAGCATCAGCCCCGCCTTGGCCCAACTCTTGGTGTCGCTCTGGACGGCGACGCGGCAGCTCCACTCGCCGTCCCCGCTCGCCGGGGCGTAGTAGTAGCCGCACACGTCGTGGCGCAGCCAGATGTCCGCGCCGAAGGTGACCAGTTCGACCCGGCCCCCCCGCGTCGCATACATGCTCCAGGGGGCGGTCGGCTGCGCCGTGCGGACATCCACCGGCCAACTCGGCGTGCCGGTCGCCGGCAGGCGCGCCGGGGCGGCGGACGCCGTGCCGGACGTGGCGGCCGCGCCGCCGGAGACCCCGGCGGCCGCCGTGGAGCAGCCCGCCGCGACCAAGCCCGCGGCCAGCGTCAGCCCCGCCGTGAGGACGGACCGCCGGGACAGGGCTGCGCCCGGCGCCGGGGCACGGGGTCCGGGAGGGGACGTGGCGGGGACGTACGGCTCGGCCAGCGACGGCTTGGCAGGGGATGGTCCGGCGCTCACGGCAGACACCTCCGGAGGCTCAGAGATCCGGGGGCACGATGGCCAGGTCGGGGCCCTTGGTCGGGAACTTCGACCCCAGGGCGTTGTGGCTGGGACCCGCCGTGGCGGACTGGCGCTCAAAGGCGTCGACCTGCTGGGCAATCGTGGCGAAACCCAGCGTCACGCCGACCTTGCGGTTGTTGATGCGCTGCAGACCGGCGGCGATGATCTTGTCCGCGAAGTTGCCGTTCACCTTGAAGAACAGGTGCGGGTAGGTGTGCCCGGAGAGGGCCGCGTCCTTGAAGTAGTGCAGCGCCTTGCCGCGTAGGGGCGGCGCGGCGGCGGTCACCACGGTTTCCCACTCGTTCCAGAGGCTGAGCAGGGCCGGTTCCGTGAAGGTCGTGCGCATCTCAAAGCGCGTCCATTCGGGCTCCGCCGCGATCCAGCGCAGCAGGGTCCAGGCGGCCTCCGGGTTGCGGGTCACGCGCAGGATGCCGTAGAAGTCGCTGTTGACGAAGGTGGCGAAGCCCCGCGGCCAGGTGGGGACCGGCAGGATGTCCCACTTGTAGTTGCCGCCGAGCTGCGTGGCCAGGTGATAGAGGTCCCACCCGCCGCAGGCCGAGAAGACCTCCTGCGCCGGATTGGTGACCAGCCCGGAGACGTCGTTGCGATAGACGGCGGCCCCGCTCCAGATCAGGTCGTAGAACCAATGGCCCGCGCGGACCGCCTCGGGGCTCCCCAGGAGGCAGCGGGTGTGGGAGGCGTCCATCAGCGCCCCGCCGAAGCCGTGCAGCAGGTACTCGAAGCCGGTGAACCACTCCAGGCTCGCCCCGGCCTGGCGCTGGTGGCCGCGGGTCACCGTGCACTGGCGCCAGAGGGCGGCCGCCTCCGTATAGTTCCAGCCCGCACTCGGGTAGGCCAGGCCCAGGCCGTCCAGCAGGTCCTGCCGGTAGACCATCACCTGCGGGCCCTCGTAGCTCGGCAGCGCGTACTGGTGGCCGCCCAGGGCCAGGGCCGCCAGGTGCCCCGCCGACCACAGCGCCGGGCTCACGCCGGCGGTGTGCATGTAGCCCTCCAGGGGCAGGAGCCAGCCGGCGCTCAGGTACTGCGGGATGGCGCTGCAGCACCCGGCCACCACATCCGGAGTCGGGGCACCCGCCACGGCGGCGGCGAGGATGCCGCTGGCCCCGCCGGAGCCCGTCGGCCACAGCCGGGCCCGCAGACCCCGCTGCTTGGCGTTGAACTGCTCCTGCACGAACTGGTCGGCGATGGCGCGGGACGTCGGATTCCAGGGGGCGTTCCACTGCGCCTGGAAGCGGAGTTCCAGCACCGGCTGGGCAGACGTCGGGGCCGCCTTGGTCGTGCCGCAGGCCGCCAACGCCCCACCGGCGGCGGCGGCCCCCGCGACCACGGCCGCGCGCCCAAGGAGCGATCTGCGGGTCCACCGGGGAACGGACATCTGACTACCCCCTCGGGTCGTACGGCCGAGCTCGAAGGCGCCTCCCGGGCCTCGAGGCGACGTCGGCGGGATGCGACCGCGGCCCCGGCCGGGGACCCCGAAAAATCTAACCGGATAGATACCGCGTGGCAAGCGCGCCTCCTCCTGGCCGGCGCCGCGACTTTCGGGTGGGGCCGCGCGCTTGACGGTGCCGCCGACCGCGTCCATGCTCAGGGGGCTGGCCGGGCGCCAGCCGGCCCGGGGCCGGCCCGGACCCCTCCCCACCCGCCCCATCCCCCAGGGGGCCAGCCGAAGCCCGCAGGGCACCGCCCCAGGCCCCGTCGTACCGGGCGGGACGCGCACGCCCCAGGCGGCGCACGGTGCGCAGGGCCAGGGCACGCGCCCCCGGACCGCTGCGGGCGCGCCATCCGCCGCGCACGACCCGCGGCCGGGAGGGTTGGGCGGCGGCGCAAAGGGGGACAGCGGGTGGGTGCGCCGACGGTGCGGGATGTGGCGCGGCAGGCCGGCGTGTCCGTCGCCACCGTGTCCTATGTGTTGACCGGCTCCCGCCGCGTCGCCGCCGCCACCCGGTCGCGCATCGAGGCCGCGATGCGGGACCTGGACTTCCACCCCAATCGCCTAGCCCAGGGCCTGGCCCGCCAGCGCGTGGACACGGTCGCCGTCGTGCTGCCCGCGCGCGGGGGGGCGGCCGACCCCCTCTTCGCGGAGTTCGTCCACGGGGTCCAGGATGGCGCCCATGCCGGCGGCTTCCACCTCCTGCTGGCCTCCGAGGGCAACCTGGCGGACGCCGCCGCGTACGAGGAACTGGTGCGTGGCCAGGCGGCGGCCGGCCTGATCGTCACCAGCGTCCGCCTGGAAGACGCCCGCGTGGCCCACCTGCACCGGCAGCGCGTCCCCACCGTGCTCTTCGGCCGCGCCCCCGACCTCCCGACCGTCCCCTGGGTGGACATCGACAACCGCGGCGCCCTGCGGGAGGTGGTCCGTCACCTGGCGACCGCCGGCCGCCGCCGTATCGCCTACCTCGGCGGGCCCCCCGGCTTCGCCTTCGCCGAGGACCGGCGGCGGGGCTTTCTGGAGGGGCTCGGCGCCCACGGGCTCGGCGTGGACCTGGACCTGATCCGCGAGGGCCTGCCGGGCCTGGCCGACGGCTACCGCCTCGCCCGGGAGGTGCTGGAGCATGGCCCGGACGCCCTGGTGGCGGTAAGCGATGAGATGGCCTGCGGCGCCCTGCGGGCCGCGCAGGAACGGGGCCTGGCGGTGGGCGGGGACCTGGCCGTGGTCGGTTTCGACGACAGCCCCCTCGCCCGCGCCGCGGAGCCGGCCCTGACCTCGGTGGCCCAGCCCACGTATGAGGCGGGCCAGTGGGCTGCGCGGCTCCTGCTCGACGAGATCCAGGGGCGCCCGGGCGGTCACCGGCTGCTGCCGGCCCGCCTGGTGTGCCGCGCCTCCAGCGCTGCCCCTGGGCCGGGGCGGTCCGGGTCGGGGTAGTGGCCGCTGTCCCCCGGCCCAGTGGTCGGGGGCCGGTTCAGCCGGTTCAGAGGATGTAGCGGCTGAGGTCCCGGTCCGCCGCCAGGTGGGCCAGGCGCTCGCGCACGTAGGCGGCGTCGATCCGCACGCTCGGGGGGGCGTCCTCGGGCGCGGCGAAGGCCAGGTCTTCGAGGAGCTTCTCCATCACGGTGTGCAGGCGCCGGGCCCCGATGTTCTCGGCCGAGTCGTTGACCTGCTGGGCGATCGCCGCGATCGCCTCGCACCCCTCCGGAGTGAACTCCAGCTCCACGCCCTCGGTGTGCAGCAACTCCGTGTACTGGCGCACCAGGGCATTGGCCGGCTCGACCAGGATGCGCCGCAGGTCGGTGGCGTCCAGCGGCGCCAACTCGACCCGGATGGGGAAGCGGCCCTGCAGCTCCGGGATCAGGTCCGCCGGCTTCGCCACGTGGAACGCCCCGGCCGCGATGAAGAGCATGTGGTCGGTCTTCACCGGCCCGTAGCGGGTGACGACGGTGCTGCCCTCGACGATCGGCAACAGGTCGCGCTGCACGCCCTCCCGGGAGACGTCGGCCCCGACACCCCCGTCGCGCACAGCCACCTTGTCCAACTCGTCGATGAACACGATGCCGCCGTCCTCGGCCCGGGCCACCGCGAGGCGGACGGCCCGTTCCTGGTCGATCAGGCGCGCCGTCTCCTCCTCGCGCAGCAGCTGGCGGGCCTCCGCCACGGAGACGGAGCGCTTGCGCCGCTGGCGCGGCAGCATCTGGCCCAGGAGTTCAGCCATACCCGCGCCGCCTTCTGGGGGCGGGCCGCCCAGACCGGGGTCGCCGCCCCCGAAGAGCCCCGCCAGCGGCGGCGGGGCCTGGGTC
>DAHWHV010000144.1 GCA_027335545.1 Clostridia bacterium | reverse complement strand
CCTGGCCGCGTGGCGGGCCCCCCGCCCGGCCGGGCCCCCGGCGCGCGTGGCGCCCGCCCCCCCAGGGGGCGGCGCGGGAGGAGGCGGCTCCCTTGGTCACCCATGTCGTGCTGCTCCGTTGGAAGCCCACCACCAGCCCGGAGGAGGCCGGGGCGACGCTCGCGGCCGTGCGCGGCTTGGCGGATGCCGTGCCGGGCATTGTCGAGCTGCGCTGCGGCGAGAACTTCAGCCGGGAGCGCGCCGCGGGTTTCGAGGCCGCGCTCGTCGTGGTCTTGCGGGACCGGGCCGCCCTGGCCGGATACGCGGACCACCCCAGGCACCTGCCCGTAAAGGCGCGGATCGCCGCCCTCTGCGCGCAGGTGCTCGCGTTGGACTTCGAGGGGTAGGGGGCGGCCGCCCCCTACCCCTCGAAGTCCGGCCCCAGGTTGGACGCAACCGCCCGCAGCGTCCCGCCCGCACCCCCGTGGACCGGCCCCGCGGCCCGGGAGCGCGCCGGTCCACGGGGGTGCGGGCCGGAGGTCCCGCTCCGCCGACGAGGGTGTTCCGGCGGAGGGCTGCGGCCCGACGCCGGAGGCACCAGGGAGGGCGAGGCGAAAGGCCCCCGGCGAACCCTCAACCACAAGAGGGAGTGGGTCGCGCGGCACGCGGGCCACAGCATCCGGAAGTGGGCGGGAAGTGGGTGCCCACGCGAACTCTGGCCGCACCCGTTCGGGTTCGCCCCGCGGCGCACGACGGCGGAGGGTGCGGGGAGGGGGGGCGGGGGCGGGCCGCCGCCCCCCCTCACTTCACGATGCGTGCGAACTGGGGCGGCCACCAGAGGGCGACCACGCGCCCGGCGATGGCCCGCTCGGGGACGGGGCCGAAGAAGCGGCTGTCCTCGCTGTCGGTGCGGTGGTCCCCCATCACGAAGACATCGCCTGCGGGGACGCGCGTCGCCGGGAAGTTGGTCGAGCCGCGGTAGGGCGGATAGACGAAGGGGTCCGGTTGCAGGACACCGTTGACGTACACCTGGCCGTCGGTCATGGACACGGTGGCCGGGCCGACCGCGACGATGCGCTTGATGAAGTCGTCTTTGGATGGGATCGGGGGGGTGAAGACGATGACCTGTCCGGGCTTCGGTTGGGCGAAATCGTAGGCCGCCCGGAAGACCAGGACCCGCTCGCCGGTGTGGAAGTTCGGTTCCATGGACGGCCCCGAGACCGTGTAGGTCTGAATGACGAACTGCCGGATCAACAGAGCCGCGATCAGGGCGATGCCCACCGTGCGGACGGTGTCCCAGATCTCGGCCCAAACCCCACCGCCGCTGCGGCCGGGCGCCTCATCCTCTCCGGTCATCTGCGGCTCCTGGGCCTTCGCCGACACCACCCCGCCTCCCCGCTCGGTTCCTCGCGACCCGTCCCGCCACCCGGGCCGATCCGTGCGTGCCCTGGGGCATGGCGACCCGGCGCGTCCGCGCACGCGGGACGGCGGCCGTGTCCGGCCGCCTCAGTCCCCGTGGCGTTCCCGCAGCCGACCCGTGAGGCGGAGCAGCAACTGGATGCGCTCGAACTCGGCGAGCCACTCGGCGGTGGCTGCGGCCAGGAGGTTGTCGCCGGGGGGCACGATCCCGGTCGGGCAGGCCGGGCCCAGACGGTCGCGCGCCATCTGGCGGTAGAGGGCCAGCACCCGGTCCCCGTAGACGGAGCACAGTTGCCAGTCCTCGCTGAGGAAGGCGACCACCGGGACCCGGTGGCCCCCGTTGATCGCCAGCGCGTCGCGCAGGCCGGGGTTGGCCTCGCGATCCAGCAACCGCAGGTGGATCACCGCCGAGGCGGCGGCGACGTGCCGCAGGATGGGAACCTGGCTGACGCAATCCCCGCACCAAGCCCCCGCCAGGCAGAGCACCGGCATCGCGCGTGTGAAGCCGGCGAGTAGCGCCTGTTGCGCGGCGGTCAACCGGAGTCGGGCCTCGACCGCGGCCCAACGCTGTCTCTGCTCGGGGGTTCCGTGACGGACCAGGAAGTCGTCATAGGGCAACGCCTCGGCGAACACCGCCTGCCAGTCCCACACGGCCATCACCCCGCTCGTTCGGAGGGTTCCTCGCCCGGACCGGGTGCCGGCCGGTCGTCGGGACCCAGCCACGACGGGCTCCAGAGGAAGAAGGCCACGCCGAGCGCACCGACCAATATGAGGATGGCCACCGCCACGGCATCGCCCCCCAACGCGCGCAATCATGCCGCACCCGGGGGGGCTTTGTCCACCCACGCCGCCCGGCGCCGGGGTCGCCGGCGGGTCGCCGGCGGGTCGCGACGCGGGCGACCCCGGCCCTCCTTGGCCCTCCTTGGCCCTCCTTGGCCCTCCGCGGGGCGCTACTCGAGGATCACGCGATAGGCGACCACGGCCAGGGAGACGGCGACGTTCAGGGAGCGCCCGCGTCCCAGCATCGGCACAAAGACGCGCAGCGGACAGGCAGCCAAGGCGCGCCGCGTGATGCCGTACTCTTCCCCCCCCACCACCAAGGCCAACCGGGGCGGGTACTCGGCCACGGTGTACGGGATCGCGTCGGCGGCGATTTCGATGGCGCAGGCCGGGACGCCCGCGGCGGCCAGGGAGAGGATGGCCTGAGCCGCCTGGGGTTCGTGCCGCCAGGGCACGATGGCCTCCTTGCCGCGGGAGGTGGCCTGCAGGAGGCGCTGGCCCGGACCGGGGACCGCGCTGCTCCCGGCCAGGACGACCTCGTGGGCCCGAACGGCGTCGGCGATGCGGAAGATGGCGCCGACGTTGACGGGGTCCTGCACACCGTCGCAGACGATGGTGACCTCGCGCGTGCCGCCCAGGCCCAGGCCCCGGCGCTGGGCGCGGTGGAAGCGCTTGAGGTCCGTACCGCGCAACTGCTCCGCCGCGGCGGCCTGCGGTCCCACCTCGGGCGTCACGGCTTCCGTTCCTCTCCCCATGCCTTCTCCCCATGCCTTCTCCTCATGCCTTGTTGTGCCCGGCCGCTGGCGCGGTCGGCTTCCTGCTCGGAGATTCCTGCTTCGTTGCGGCTGGTCTCGCCAGGCCGTGCCCCTGGCCAGAGCCTTCCGCTCCGCAGGCGTTTTCCGTCTCCAGGGAACTCCCGGTGACCGCGGCGAGGTTTCGCGCCGCCTTCAGGTCCCGATCGATCTCCGCCCCGCACACCTCCCACGGTCCAGGTCCGCCTTCTGGTCGGCCGAGGACACCCGCATCCAGGTCCGCTGCCGCTTCC
>DAHWHV010000133.1 GCA_027335545.1 Clostridia bacterium | reverse complement strand
TGGAGGGTGGAGGTGTCGAGCGCACCTACACGGACCGCTGGGAGGGCGGTCTGGCCGGCTACCTGGACATGCTGGCCCCGCGCCTAGTGCTGATGCGCGAACTCCTGGCCCCACACGGCTCCTTCTACATCCACCTCGACCCCGTCGCCGCGCACTACGTCAAGGTGATCCTGGACGAACTCTACGGGCCCCCGTGCTTCCAGCGGGAGATCATCTGGCGGATCGGCTGGATCTCCGGGTACAAGAGCGCCGTGCGCAACTGGGTCAGAAACCACGACACGCTCCTCTTCTACACCAAGGACCCCAAGCACTTCACCTTTCACAAGGAGTACGTGCCACACCTGCCCGGGTACCGGCGCCGCGGCGGCGGCGAGGGCCGGGGTCACCCCGTCGAGGATGTGTGGAACGCCAACGCCGCGGAGTTGGCGCTGGAGGGCGAGGACTCCCTGGACTCGATCCAGATCCGCAGCTTCTCCAGGGAGAAGACGGGTTTTGAGACCCAGAAGAACCTGAGCCTGCTGCGCCGGGTGATCGCCGCCTCCTCCAATCCCGGAGACCTCGTCGCCGACCTCTTCTGCGGCTCCGGGACCACGCTGGTCGCCGCCGAGGGCCTGGGCCGCCGCTGGCTCGGCTGCGACAGCGGCCCCGCCGCCCAGGAGGTGACGCGGCTGCGCCTGCTGGCCCTACCGCGGCACGCGGCGTTCGAGGTGGTGGTCGCCGCCGGGGAGGCCGCACAGGGGCAGGGGGGGCAGGCCGCGCGGCAGGCGGCGGACGGGGAGGCGGCGCCTGCCGCTGCGCACCCTCGGGCCACGGTCGACGCCCTCGCTCCCCCGCCACCCCCAACGCGGGTGGTCCCCCCCGCCACCTTTGTGGCCGAGGAGGTCTGGGCGCGCGCCGCGCCGCTGCTGCCGGTCGAGCCTCAGCGCACGGGACGGCCGCGCCGGCCCTCCCGCGACGTGCTCTCGGCCGCCCTCTGGCTCCGCACGGCCGGGGCCCGTCCGGAGGACCTCCCGCGCGCGTACGGGTCGTTGGCCTCGATCCGCGCGCGCCTGTGGGAGTGGGAGGGGGCGGGGGTCCTGGCGCGGCTGGAGGCGGCCGGCATCCTCCCCACGGCGCCGGATGCGCCCAGGGGCGCACGCCCCTGAACGGGGTAAGGGTCTGGCGGGCGGGGCGGGGGGATAGGTCCCCGCCCCAGGGGCAGGGCCGGCCCGGGGTCCCCGGCTGGAGGGCGAGGCGGTGGATGCCGCGCCCCTGGGTCGGAGAGGGGGCATCCGCCCTGGCAGCACCGTCTTCCGGATGCTGTGGCCCGCGTTCCTCGTGGCCCACGACCCGCTGTGGGTCAGGGGCGCCCGCGACCCTGCGCAGCGACCTGCTAGGGGTGCCGGGCCGGCCCTGACGGGTCCGCGCCCCGGCGTCCATTCCCCCGCCCCCCGCCTCCGGACCTCGGAGCATTGGCGCAGGGAACGCGCGGCGGGCGGGGGAATGGACCGAGGCGGCAGGCGCGGGCGGAGCGCGGCCGACCCGACGGGCGGCCCCGGCCTGGTGGGCGGGAGACCCCGGCGGGTCCGCGCGCCCGCGCCGCGTCCCAGACCGACGACCACGAGGAGCGGGGAGGGGCCAGGATGCAGTACCGCAGGTTGGGCAAGGCAGGGATCAAGGTCAGCGCGATTTCGCTCGGGGCGTGGCTGACCTACGGTGGCACGGTGGAGGGCCAGCAGGCCGGCGCGTGCGTGCGCGAGGCCCTGGAGGCCGGGATCAACCACTTCGACACGGCCGACGCCTACCAGGGGGGCCAGGCCGACGAGGCCCTGCGCCGCGCCCTGGAGGGGGTGCCCCGCCACTCCTACGTCCTGGCCACCAAGGTCTTCTGGCCCATCGGCCCCGGCCCCAACGACCGTGGCACCTCGCGCAAGCACCTGCTCGAGAGCCTGGAGGCATCGCTGCGTCGCCTGGGCACCGACTACGTCGACATCCTGTACTGCCACCGCTTCGACGAGGAGACCGATCCGGAGGAGACGATGTTCGCCCTCAACGACCTGGTGGAGCGGGGCAAGGTCCTCTACGCCGGCGTCAGCGAGTGGCCGGCGCACCGCATCCGCGAGGCGCGCGGCATCCAGCGGCGCCTCGGCCTGCGCGGCCTGGCCGCCTCACAGCCCGTCTACAACCTCCTCAACCGCGGGATCGAACGGGAGGTCCTGCCGGCCTGCCGCGACGAGGGCATCGGCCTGATCGTGTTCTCTCCCCTAGCCCAGGGCCTACTCAGCGGCAAGTACCGCTCCGGTGAGGCGGCCCCCGAAGGCACCCGGGGCAGCCGCAGCCAGGGCATCGTGCGCGCCGAGAACCTGGCGCGCGTCGATCGGCTGCGGCCCATCGCCGAGCAGGCGGGCATCCCGCTGGCCCACCTCGCCCTCGCCTGGATCCTGCGCCTGCCGGAGATCAGCGCCGCGCTGGTGGGGGCGACCCGACCCGAACAGGTGCACGAGAACGCGGCCGCGGCAGAGGTGAAGCTGAGCCCCGACGTGCTGGCGGCGATCGAGGAGGCCCTGCGGTAGGGGTGGGTCGCGCCAGTCCCTGGCGCGGCCCACCCCTCACCCCGCCCGGCTGCTCGCGGCGCGCGCTGGCCCCTGGTGCCCTGGGGGCAGGGGTTGGGTCGCGCCGCCCGCAACCGCATTCCCGGTGGGCGCCCCCGGGCCACGCCCCCCGCCGCCTCGCCCTCCCCGGCCGCCCTCCTACCCGGTCGCGCTCGCCGCCGCCCTCAC
>DAHWHV010000130.1 GCA_027335545.1 Clostridia bacterium | reverse complement strand
CCTGGCCGGCGCCGGCGCAGACCTGCTCGCCGCCGGCCCCAGCGCCGGGCTGCGCGGCAGCCGCGACGGCGGCGCACGCTGGCGGCCGGTGGCCCTCCCCGCCCCGGTGTCCGCCCTGGCCGTGGCCCCGCGGTCGCGGCGCTGGTACGCGCTGGCCGGGGGCCGGCTGTGGGAGTCCGCCCACTGGTCCGCCGGCTTCCACCCCGTGGGCCCGGGGCCAAGTCTGGGCGCCCGGCAGACCGTGACGGGCCTGGCGGTGGTCGGCGGCGTGCTGTATGCCGCCAGCGACGGGGGGGCCTTCCGGTCGGCGGCGCCCGGTGGGCCGTGGCGTCGGCTCAACCTCACCCAGCGGCCGTTGGGGGTCGGGGAGTTCACCTCCCCGAGCGCGGCGGTGACCGGCAGCCAGCCGCTGGACGCCTCGGGCGTGGCCGCCACCCCCGCGACGGCGGACTTCGCCGCCAGCGACGGCTTGTACCGGGCCGGGTCCGGGCGGCTCGCCGCCGCCCCCGCCCGGGCCTTCGCCGCCGTGGCCGCCGGGGGGGGCGCCCTCTGGGCCTTGGCCCCCAACGGAGACCTGTACCGGTCCCCGTCCGGGGCGGGGCCCTGGACCCGGCAATCCGCCGGGGGAGGCGTGCCGGGGTGAGTGCCACTGCCGGCCGCGGCGGGCGCAGCGGGGGTCCGTCGGCGCGGCGGGGTTGGCTCTGGGTGCTGGGGCTGGTGGTCGTGGTCGGCGGCCTGAGCGCCGTCCTGGCCCGCGGCGCCGGCTCGGTGGCCCCGGTGGGCCGGACCGCCCCCGCCTTCACGCTGCCGGACCTGCACGGCAGGATGGTCTCGCTCCGGTCGCTGGGGCCGGGGGACATCGCCCTGCGCTTCGGCTCGGTCAACTGCACCATCTGCGACCCGGATTGGGGCGTGCTGGCCCGCTGGCAGGCACAGGCCGGGGCCCCGCGGATCGTCGCCATCGAGGTCGGGCAGTCGCCGGCGGTCGTCGGCGTCCGCCTGCACGCGGCCTCGTATCCGGTGCCGGTCCTCATCGACGCCAGCGGCGCGGTGGCCCTGCAGTACGGGGTCGGCAGCCTGCCCGCCTTTGCCTTCATCGATCGGGCCGGCCGCCTCGTGGCGGTGCGCAGCGTGGTGACCCGCACGGGCATCTGGCCCACGGCGACCTGGCGGCACTTCGTGCGGCTCCTGCACGAGGCGGACCGCAGCGCCCGGGTCGGCTGAGGCCGCCCCAGCCGCCGACCCGGGGGCGGCCGGGCGGGCGGCGGGGGCCCCCACGGTCGCCCGGCGCCACCCCGGAATCCCCCAGGGCGGCCCCGGCGCGATCCGCAGCCGATCTGCGTTAGAATGGGGGGCGGATCCCGACGTCCGGCTGCCGGGGGGATGGGGATGCGACGGCTCTACGGCTTCGCGCTGGCCGCGGCCGTCCTGGTCGTGGCCGCCGCGTGGCTGTGGACGGGCGGCCTGCGCCCCTGGCTGGGCGGGGCCCTGCCGGAGCAACGTGTGATGTCCGTGGCGGCAGACCTGCGCTGCCCGGTCTGCCAGGGGGAGTCGGTGGCCACCTCCAACGCCGCGGTCGCCGTGCAGATGCGCAACCGGATCGCCGCCGATCTGGCGGCGGGCGAGCCCCGCCGCCAGATCCTGCAGGGATTCGCGCGCGAGTATGGGACCTGGATCCTGTACCGGCCGCCCGGTTCGGGGGCGCTGGCCGTGCTCTGGGTCGTTCCTGGGCTCGCCGTCTGCGCCGTGGCGCTCGGCGTGGCGCGCTACCTCCGCCTCCGCCCGGTGCGGCCCGTGGAGGGTGGACCGCCCGCGGAGGGCGCCGGACCGCCCTCGGCGGCGCTCCAGCGGCGACTGCGGGGCTTCCTGTGACCTCGTGACCGGGGCTCTGTGACCCCGCCCCCTGACCGCCGGCCGGCGCCCCCCGACCCCTGACGGGGCGCGCGGTCCACGGGTGCCCGTGGCTGCCCCGTGCCGCGTGGCCGCAGACGCCGAGGGAGGTCGTCCACGCCCGTGTCGATCGCCGTCGCTGGCCCCCTGATCCTCTGGGCGGCCCTGGTGGCCTCCGTGGCCGCCTGCGGGTGCCTGTATGCCGGCGACCGCCTCTCGCACGCCACGCTGGCGCGCCTCGGGCGCGCCGCGTTCGCCGCCCTGGTCGTGTCGGTCGTGCTGGCCGCGGTGTTGCTGGAGGCGGCCCTGGTCGGCAACGACTTCCACCTGGCCTATGTGGCGGCGCACAGCAGCGTGCAAACCCCGTTGCTCTATCGGGTGGGGGCCCTCTGGGGGGGGGCGCAGGGCTCCCTGCTGCTGTGGCTGTTGGTGCTCTGCCTCTATGGCGGCTACCTGCTCCTCTTGCCCCCCCGCGGGGCGGAGAGCCTGCAGCCCTATGCCCTGGCCGTGATCGCCGGGGTGGCCGCCTTCTTTGCGCTGATGCTGGCGGGGGTCAGTTCCCCCTTCAGGACCCTCTCCAGCGTCCCAGCGGACGGCGCCGGGCTCAACCGCCTGCTGCACAACGGGTCCTTCCTCCTGCACCCGGTCGTGCTCTACCTGGGCTACGTGGGCTTCACCGTCCCGTTCGCCTTCGCGATGGCCGGGCTGCTGCGCGGGGACACCGGGGACCGCTGGATCCGGGTCACGCACCGCTGGGCGCTGGCGGCCTGGGCCCTGCTCTCGGCGGGCATCCTGCTGGGGATGAACTGGTCCTATCATGTGTTGGGGTGGGGCGGGTACTGGTCCTTCGACCCCGTGGAGAACATGGCGCTGCTGCCCTGGCTGACCGGGACGGCGTTCATCCACTCGGCGATGGTCCAGGAGCGCCGGGGCATGCTGAAGATCTGGAACGCCGCGCTGATCGCGGGCACATACGTCCTCACGCTCTTCGGGACGTTCCTCACCCGGAGCGGGATCGCGACGGAATCGCAGCACACCTTCTCCACCTCGCCGACCGGGGCCTACCTCCTGGCCGCGGTGGGGGTGGCGACGGCGTTTTCCGTCTACCTGATCGGTTCCCGCCTGGACCTGCTCGCCGACGACCGGCCGATGGAGTCCCTGGTCAGCAAGGAAGGCGCCTTCCTGCTCAACAACGTGGTGTTCCTGTCCCTGGGGCTGACCGTGCTGGTGGGGACGCTCGTCCCCGTCCTTTCCCCGTACTTCGGCCAGGCGGTGAGCGTGGGCACCCCGTATTTCGAGAAGGTCACGGCGCCCCTGTTCACCGTGCTGTTGCTGCTGGCCGGGGTCGGGCCGCTCTTGGCCTGGCGGCGGGCGGGGCGGCGCGAGTTCGTCCGCCACCTGCTGCTGCCGCTGTGCGCCGCCGCCCTGTTCGCGTTGGTCCTGGCCGTGGCGGGCCTGGGCCCGGTCCTGCTGGTCGTCGGGCTGTCCTGCGCGTTCTTCGCCGGGGCGGCGATCCTTTTCGACTTCGGCTTGGGCGTCGCGGCCCGGTTGCGCATCGAGCCAAGCGATCCGTGGACGGCCGCGTATCAACTGGTCGCGCGCAACCCGCGCCGCTACGGGGGCTACGCCGTCCACCTGGCCATGGTGGTCATCGCCTTCGGGGTGGTGGCCAGCCACGCCTTCCAGCAGCAGGCCGAGTTCCCCCTGCAGGTCGGGCAGACGGCCGCGGTCGGCGGCTACGACTTCACCTACGAAGGGTTGGGCTCGTCACTGGGCGGCGGGGTGCAGACCAGCTACGCCCGGATCGCCGTCAGCCGTGGCGGACACATGGTGGCGAACATGCAACCGGCCGCCTTCGTCGGCACCGACGCCGCGACGGCCGGCTCCCCCACCTTCGTGCCGGCCATTTCCCGGGGCTTCTTCCGCGACCTGTACGTCGTTTTGGAGGGCTACGACCACGGCGGGGCGACGGCGGGGTTCAACATCATCATTAACCCGCTGGTGGACTGGATCTGGGCGGGCGGGGTGCTGCTGGTGGCGGGCACCGTGTTCAGCCTCTGGCCGCGGCGGGCCATGCTGGCCGCACCGCGCAGCCAGAAGGTGTTCGCCCTCTGGTCGGAGTTGGAGTACGACTTCCGCATGGGCAAGACGACCGAGGCCGATTACCTAGCCCTGCGGGCCCAGTACGCCGCCGATGCCGAAGCGGCGCTGGGGGCGGAACGGACGCCGGCGCGGGCGGGCACCGCCGCCCTGGAGGCGCGCATCGCGGCCCGGGTCGCGCAACTCGCCTCCGAGGCGGTGGGCGCGCCGGGCGCCCAGGCCCCCGGGGGGGCAGGCCCATGAGTCGGACCGGGGACCGGCCGCACCTGGCCGGCGCGGCGGCCGCCGCGCTGGGCGTTGCCCTGCTGGCCCTGGGTCCCTGGGCGGCGGCGAGCGCGTTGCCCCCGACCATCGCTGCCCGGACACCGTTCCTGGTGGTCCAGGAGATGCTGGTAATGGTCCCGGCACCCCCGGCGGTGCGGGTGGAGGAGTTGGTCTCCGGCATGAACCACTCCAGCCGGCCCGTCTCCGGCCTGGTCTTCCCCCTCCCGGCCCACGCCATCGGCGCGGCGCTGCAGAGCGGTGCCCCGGCCGCGGCGTTTCACGTGCGCGGGCAGGCGATGCGCCTGGCGGTGACGGTGCCGGCAGGGGCCGCGGTCAGCTACGCTTTCACCTTCACCGAGTCCTGGGCCGGCGGCGCCCTCTGGCTGCCGGTCGGCTACCCGACGGCCGAGTTGAGCGTTGCGCTGCCGCAGCGCCGCTGGTCGCTGCGCGGCCCGGGCTTCAGCCCCGCCGGCCCGCTGCCGGTCGCCAAGGGCCTGACCATGGAGGCGTATACGACGGTCGCCCCTACGCCCGGGGCGCTCCTGCCGGTCCGGGTGGCCCCGCTCCACCCCTGGAATCGGCCGTGGGTGGGGCGGGCCCTGGCCGCCCTGCTGGTCCTGGGGGCCGGTGCCTGGGGGCTGCTGGCCGTGCGCCGCCGCCGGCGGCGGCGCTCCCTGGCCGCGGCCGGCCTGGTGGATGCGGTGGCCCGGCTGGATCTGGCGCACCTGCGCGGGGAGATCTCGGGCGCTCCCTATCTGGAGGGTCGCCAGCGTCTGCTGGAGGAGCTGGAGGCCCTGCATGGGGGCTGAAGCGGTC
>DAHWHV010000127.1 GCA_027335545.1 Clostridia bacterium | reverse complement strand
CCCGCGGGCCTCCGGCGGCGGCACCCGGCGCGAACCACCCGTGGCTCCGCGCCGCGCGGCCGACGTGCGCCCCGGGTTTGGTCCGTGGCGGGCAGCGCGGGTGGTTCAAGCGCTTGCTGGAGAGGGATGTCGTACCCGCGTTGGCCTGGCGGGCCCCACCATCCTCCCCCTGGGACCCAAGGGGGGCGATGCCGGGGGCGCGAGCGGTGCCCGGAACCGGAAGGGGTGGGGGGACGCTGGCCGCCGGCACCAGCGGAGCCGGGGTAGGTGGGCAGCGCGGGGCGCTGCCCACCTACCCCCCCAACCGCCGCCGCAACTGTCCACAGGCGGCGTCGATACCGGCCCCCAGCTGCCGGCGCACCGTGCAGGGGATGCCCGCCCCGCGCAGCAGGCCGCGGAAGCGGGTCTGGGCCTCCAGCGTGCTCGGGTGCAGGTCCCGCTCGGGCACGGGGTTCATCGGAATCAGGTTCACGTGACAGGACAGCCCGCGCAGGAGGCGCCCCAACTCGCGGGCGTGCTCGGGGAGGTCGTTGACCCGGTCGATCAGGATGTACTCGAAGGTCAGTCGGCGCCCGGTCCGTTCCAGGTAGCGGGCGCACGCGGGCAGGAGCCGCCCCAGCGGGTACCTGCGGTTCACGGGGACCAGGCGGTCGCGCAGGGTGTCGTTGGGCGCGTGCAGGGACACCGCGAGCGTGATCGGGAGTTCCAGCTCGGAGAGGCGGTCCATGGCCGGGACCAGACCTGAGGTGGAGAGCGTCATGTGCCGCCAGCCGATGCCCGCGCCGGAAAGCTCGTGGGCGACGCGCAGGAAGGCCACAACCGCCTCGAGATTCTCCAGCGGCTCCCCCATCCCCATCACCACGAGCCGCCCGACCCGGTCGAAGCGGGCCTCCGCCTCGGGGGCGTCGGGCCCCTCCCCCTCCGCGGGGGTGGGCACGGGGAAGGCGGCGTCGTCCGCCCGCCGGGCGGCGTCGGCCAGGTCCCGGTTCAGGGCGTCGATCTGAGCGACCATCTCCCCGGCCAGGAGGTTGCGCGTCAGGCCGCCAAGCGTGGAGGCGCAGAAGCGACAGCCCATGCGGCAGCCCACCTGGCTGCTCACGCACGCCGTGTAGCCGTAGCGGTAGCGCATCAGCACCGTCTCCACCGTCTGGCCGTCGCCGAGGCGGAAGAGGTACTTCACCGTCCCGTCCAGCGGATCGGCTTGGCGGGTGAGCAACTCCGGCGCCGGGGGCAGGGCCTCGGCCCGCAGGCGCTGCCGCAGGTCCGCCGGCAGCACGGTGATCGCGCCATAGTCGGCCGCGCACTGCGCGTGCAGGGCGGAGAAGAGCTGGCGCCCGCGATACGTTGGATAGCCCCAGCGCACCAGTTGCGCCGCCAGTTCGCCCGGAAGCAGCGCCCCCAGGTCCAGGCCCGGGGCCTCCCAGGTGGGGGCCGCGGAGAGGGGCGGCAGCGCCGGGGTCGGCGCGTCGACCGGCACCGCGTCGGCGACGACCGACACCGCGTCGGCGACGACCGGCACCGCGCCGGCGGCAGCGGCCGTCTCCCGGCGCACCGGCGAGGAAACGGCGCCCCCGCGGGGCCCCCGCTGAACGGCGGGCCGTGACCCGCTCGCGGCGGCTCCCGGCACGGCGCGACGGGGGTGCGGCACCGACCGCACAGCCCCACCACCCCACCGTTGGGCGGGGCCCGCGCCATGCCCGTCGGCCCCCCCACCCTCGCCCGCCGGGCGCCCACCCCGCACCGCACCC
>DAHWHV010000123.1 GCA_027335545.1 Clostridia bacterium | reverse complement strand
AGCGTGCCGCCCAGGCCCGCCGTCCAGGTGGCGGGCTGCTGCGCCGTCTCGATCGAGGCCGTGACGGGCATGCCCGGCAGCAGGCCGCCGGGGTTGCTCAGGGCGATCGTGATGGGGTAGGAGGGGAGGCCCTTATACGTGGCGTCGGGGGACGGGCCGATCGACTGGACCTGCCCCGCGTAGTCGCTGCCGTTGACGAAGACCATCGCCGGCTGGCCGACGGCGAGGCCGCCGAGCTGGGCCTGGGTGGCGTCCACCTGGGCCAGCAGGTCGGCCGTGCGGATCAGGGAGACGATGGAGGCGCCGCCGGAGACGGTCTGGCCGCGGCTGGCGTTGACGGCGGCGACCGTGCCGCTCACCGGGGCCAGGACCTGTTGTTGGGCCTGCAGGTCGGCCTGGGCCTGGCCGTAGGCGTACTGGGCCTGCTGCACCTGGAGCTCGGCGTTGGTGAGCGCCGCCTGCTGGGGCGCGGTGTCCGCGGCGCTGGCCTGCATCTGCTGCAGTTGGAGCTGGGCAGTGTGCAGGTTGGCTTCGTCGGTCAGCGTCTGCTGCTGCTGCTGCGGGTTGACCAGCGTGAAGAGGACCTGTCCCTGCTGGACCTGCTGCGAGACGTTCCAGTTGAAGGGTTGCAGCGTGCCGTTGACGCCGACCCCGACGCGCACCACCGACTCGTTCCAGGCCAGCACGGTGCCGGTGGCGGTCATGGTGCTGACCACGTTGCCGCGCTTGACCGCGGCCGTCTGATAGGCGGCCGCCGGGGCGGAGGCCGCCGCGGTCCGGTTCCGCGCCCAGACGATGCCCCCCCCGGCGACCAGGACGACCAGGGCCGCGAGCCACCAGTACCGACGCATGTCGTTGCCTCCGTCCGCGTTTCAGATCGCTGGGGGCCGGGGGAGACCGAGGCCGTTGGGGGGCCGGCCGCCGCATCCCGCCTCCCCGCGGGGCCCGGGCGCGGCGGCCATCCCCCGGGGGCGGTGCCGGTGGCCCACGGCCCACCCGTCCCACTCGGCGGGCCCGGACGGCCGCGACCGGTCCCGGCCGTCCTACCCCGCCGCCGGGGTCGGCTCCGGGGCCGGGGTCCGCGCCAGCAGGCGCTCGGTGACGGCCTCATCCCCCACGACGCGGCCGTCCAGCACGGACACGATGCGACGGCAGTGGTGGCCGATGCCGGCGTCGTGGGTCACCAGGATCAGGGTCATCCCCCGGTCGTTGAGGTCCTGGAAGAGCGTCATCACCTCGCGGCCGGAGCGGCTGTCCAGGTTCCCGGTCGGCTCGTCGGCCAGCAGCAGGCGGGGCCGGCCGGCCAGCGCCCGCGCCACGGCCACCCGCTGCTGCTGGCCCCCCGAGAGCTGGGCCGGCAGGTGGTGGAGCCGCCCCGCGAGGCCCACGGCCTCCAGGGCCTCGCGCGAGGCCTCCCGCCGCTGGCGCGCGGGTTCGTCCCGGTAGATCAGCGGCAGTTCCACGTTCTGCAGGGCCGTCAGCCGGGGCAGGAGGTTGAAGCTCTGGAAGACGAAGCCGATGGTGCGGTTGCGCACCTCGGCCAGTTCATCGTCGCGCAGGCGGGCCACGGCGCGCCCGGCCAGGAGGTACTCTCCGGCGGTGGGCCGGTCCAGGCACCCCAGCACGTTCATCAGCGTGGACTTGCCCGAGCCGGACTGCCCCATCACCGCGACCATCTCGCCGGGGTCGACCCGCAGGTCCACCCCGGCCAGG
>DAHWHV010000119.1 GCA_027335545.1 Clostridia bacterium | reverse complement strand
GCGGCCGAAGGCCCGCGCCCGGCTGCGCCCGGGGCCGAGGGGGTGGCCCGAGCGGAGGCCGGTGGGGCGCCGGGGCCGGAGGGGCCGTAGGACGGGAATGCCTCGTGACCCGCTGCCCCGCGGCGGGGAGCACCGCCACCGCAGGTGAGCTTCGCTCCGCGGTGCTCCAGGGGAGGCCTGCTGGCTTTCGCAGCAGCCTATCAGGCGGCGCTGGGTGACGCCGCCTCGCTGCCCCAGGGGGGGGCGCCAGGCGACGCCGCCAGCGGTCGGCCGTGCCCGCCCGTGTTGCCCACGGCGCCGCGGGAGCGGTAGGCTGGGCTGTGGGGGGGCGGTGCCAATGGGTGGCGAACCGCTCCCTAGGCGGCGTCCGCCTGGCACCATCGGTCGCGAGCCACCTGCCGCGCGCGCAGCCGGGAACGCGGGCCCGTAGCTCAGGGGTGAGAGCGGGGGACTCATAATCCCACGATCTGGGTTCGACTCCCAGCGGGCCCCCCAAGTGCGAGTAAGCGAAGCCCTTCCGGCAGTAAGCCGGAGGGGCTCTTGCCATGGGGGGACGGGTGCGCGGGAGGCGGTCACGTTATTGACGCACCCCAGGCACTGAAAACGTCACGCAATGGACCCACCCCGATAGCGCCTTCGGGGACGCCAACGCGTCACGCAATCGACCCACCAGGGTATGGGAGAGCAGCGCACAGCGCCGGGATAAGCCGACCCCGTTCACCAAGGCCGCACGGGCAGAGCCCCGCCGGGGCGCGCTATACTGGCGCCAGGACGGGGGGATTCCCGTGGCGCTGACCATTACCGCCCAGCGGCTGGAGGAGGCAGCGGCTGGTCTCGTCGCCGCGCTGGATCCGGAGGAGGTCATCCTCTTCGGGTCGCGGGCTCGGGGCACGGGCGGATGCCCCTGCGGCCTGCTGCCCAGTGGGTTGGGCCCCCCAGGGCCGACCCCGCGGTGGGGCCTGGATACTGGCGGCGCGCGGTGGTCCGGGGCCGAGCGGCGCATCGCGACCCCCTGCCACGTGGCCGGCGGACCCGGGTGGCTGACCCGGCCCCCACATCCGCCCTGCCCCGCAGCGGAAGGCGGCGCCTCCCCAGGGCGGGCGCCGGGGGCTTGCACCGCGTTCGTGGCCAGAGCGCACGTTGGGCGAAGGGGAGGGAGGCGCGGCGTGGTCGGGCCACGCCGCGCCGAGGTGGGATGACGGTCGCGCGCGAAGCTGAGGCGGTCGCCCCGGGGACCGAGAGCGCGGAGGGGCTGGCGGCCGTCGTCCTGGAGGCGGCGCGCGCCGGACGCTGGCTGGAGGCGGCGCAGGCCGCGGTCGCGCTGGGCGGCCATCCGCTCTGCGACGACGCCTGGGAACTGGTGCGCCGCGCCCTGGATGCCGAGGACCCCCCGCCGGGCGGTGGCGTGGCCAGCGTGCTGGCCTTCATTGGCCGCGTCGAGGCTGGGCCGGGCGACGCCTCCCGGGGGCCCGACCCGGCTCCCGCCGAGGCGGCGCGCGCCTGAGGGCGGGCCCCGGCCGCGCGCCGGAGCCACCGCGCCGGCCGTCCCTCACCCGCCGGCCGCCGGGGCGATCGTCAGGACGCGCCCGAACCACTTGCGGAAGTCCTTGGCCAGGGCCACCGGGGCCTGGAAGCCGCCGGCCGGGCCGGCCGCCGTCGTCACCCGGATCGCCGAGGGCAGCACGCTGACCTGCAGCGGCACCGCCTCTCCCAGGGCCTCGCGGTCCACGGCCTCGGCCAGCGCGACGCAGAGCCCCATGCGCACGGCCAGCGCCCCATCCTCGGGGCGGAGGATCGCCGCGTACGGGCCGAGCCCGTCCTGGGCGCGCGCGGCCCCCTCGAAGGCGGCGGCCGCGGCCAGCAGCAGGCGTTCCCGGTGGTCGCAGCCGAAGAGGCGCCCCTCCCGCACCAGGTAGCCGGTGTGCCGTTCGCGATCGTAGACGCTGACCGCGCCGCCCAGGCCGCGCAGCCTCCCCGCCGTCCGCACCAGCGTGGCGAGCCGCTCCGGCAGCCCCCCCAGGGCCGCGGCGATCGGTTCCCAGAGGGCCGCGGCGATCGCCGCCCGCCGTTCGGCGCCCGCCGCCGGCGCCCCATAGAGGCGCACCAGGTTGCGCGAACTCGCCTCCAGCACGTCGGCGAAGAGGTGGTCGGGGCGGTCGCGCAGGAAGCGCCGGTAGAAGAGGCCCTCCCGCAGGCCGCTGCCGCTGACGACGATCCGCTGCGGCTGCAGCCGGGCCACGGCCCAGGCCAGGATCGCGGCGCCAGCCACGATCAGGTCGGCGCGCTCGGCGGCCAGGCCCGGCAGGCGGGCCCGCTCCCGGGCGGAACGGGCGGCGAGTTCGTCGCGCGTCGGCCCGACCCCCGCGGGGGCGATGAGGTAGTTGTGCGTGGCGTCCAGCGGGTAGGCGCGGCGGCGGCGATCGAACTTGGCCAGGGCCCGCACCGTGCCCCCCAGACCGACCAGGGTGCCGTCCGCGCGTGGCGCGATCCACTCGCCGGCGGGGCGGCCGCAGCCCGCGGCCGCGTCCAGGGCCGTAATCAGGCGGTCCAGCGCCCCGGGGGCGGCGCGTTCCCCGAGCGCGAAGGCGGCGGAGGCGTTCACCGCACCCAGGGGGATGCTGATGCTCTGGACCAGCCGCCGGTCCTCGAAGCGGGTCACTTCGGTGCTGGCCCCGCCGATGTCCAACAGGAAGCCGTCCCGGGCGTCCAGGGTGTTCAGGGCCCCGACCAGGCCCAGCTCCGCCTCCTCCGCGCCACTGAGGAGCCGCAGCGGCACGCCGCTCCCCGCGGTGACGGTGCGCAGGAACTCCGCCCCGTCGCTGGCCTGGCGCACCGCCGCCGTGCCGACGGCCAGCCACTCCTGGACCCCCCACTGGGCACCGGCCCAGGCGAAGGCCCGCACCACGCGCGCCGTCTCGGCCGCCGCCCCGGGGCCCAGGCGCCCGTCCGGACCGAGGCGGGCCCCCAGGCGCAGGCCGACCTTCTCCTCGTGCCGCACCTGGTAGGCGCCGTCGGGGGTCGTCTCGACCACCGAGAGGCGTACGGTGTTGCTGCCGACATCCACGATCCCCACGCAGGGCACGCCTTCGGCCTCCTCGGACCGGCCCGGGTCCCGGGCGGGCCCCTCCCCGCGCCCGCGCGCGGCGGGGTCACGCGCCGGACACGAAGGTCACCGGGAGCGCGAAACGGGCGGAGAAGAGCCTGGACTTGCGGCGCAAGATGCGCGCCATCGATCCCAGCGGCACCCCGGAGACGGCGATCTCCACGCCGCCGCGGCGGATGCCCGCCAGGGTGATGCGGGCGCCGCCGTCGTGGCCGTAGTCCAAGCCATCGGCGATCCGCAGCAGGGCGGCCAGGGCCAGGGCGGCCTCGCCCAGGGCCCGGCCCCACCCGCCCGGGGACCGCCGGGGTCGCTTGCGGTGGTTGTGGGCGATCAGGGCCAGCACGTCCAGCCACGGCCGCGGGTAGTCCGCCAGCAGCGCGTCGTGCCGGATCAGGTAGCGGCTGTGGCGATGGTGCCCGCGCGCCCGGACGAAGTAGCCGATGTCGTGCAGCAGGGCGGCGTGTTCCAGTAGCGGTGCCCAATCCGCCCCCAACCCGTGCGCCTCCGGCAACGCGGCGAACAGGCGCAACGCCAGGTCGGCCACCTGGCGGGCGTGGTCCGCGTCGTACCCGTACTTCCGCGCGACCGCTAGCACGGCGCCGAGCTGCGGGCGGAGATCCGGGGGGCCAGGGGTGCCGCGCCCGTCCGGCGCGGGACGCCCCGGCCCCGGAGGCG
>DAHWHV010000110.1 GCA_027335545.1 Clostridia bacterium | reverse complement strand
GTGGACCACATCACCGGGCTGGAGGTTGCCAACATGACGGCCAACGTGGTTGACGGCCAGATCACGGGCTTCTCCGCCAACGTCAAGGTCGCGTTCTCCGTAGACGCCAACCGCCGGCACCCCTGAGCGCCCCTCGGCCGGGCAGGCCCCGGAGGAACGGGTCGGGCCGGCCGTCCGCCGCGCCGAACTGGGCGGGGGCCGCCGGGGTCGGGCCGCGGCGACGGGAGCGCATTCCTCAGCCCACCTCCGCGGCGCAGGGAGGGTTCGCGCCGGGGCGCCCACCTCCGCGGCGCAGGGAGGGTCCGCGCCGGGGCGCGCACCTCCGCGGCGCAGGGAGGGTCTGCGCCGGGGCGCCCACCTCCGCGGCGGCCCACCTTGGCGTCAGGGCCGACTGCGAGATACGGCCGCGGATGGCCCCTCAACCCACAAGGGGCAGTGGGTCAGCGGGAACCGCGGCAGCCGGAAGACGGGGCGGCAAGAGCGGACTCTTGCACCGTGCTGCGAAAGGCGGCAGGCCGCCCTGGGACCACCGCGCTCACCTGCGGTGAGCGGTGCTCCGCGATGGGCCGTGGGTCACGCGGCGTGCGGACCGCGGCAGCCGGAAGACGGTGCTGCCAGAGCCGACTCTTGCCATCCTCGGGAAGGGGGCCCAGCGATGCAGGCCGACGCCGAGCAGCGCGCGGCGTATCAGCGCCTCCTGCGGCGCCACGTGCCGGGGGTACCGGTGGCGCGGAACACGCTACTGGCCTTCGTCATCGGCGGGGCGATCTGCGCCGTGGGCCAGATCTTCATGAACTACTTCCTGCGCCACGGGCTGAGCCCGGAGCGCGCCGGGGCCATGACCGCCGTCACCGTGGTCTTCGTGGGCGCGGCGCTCACCGCCCTGGGGCTTTATGACGAAATCGTCCGGGTGGCCGGCATGGGCGGGGCCCTGCCGATCTCCGGCTTTTCCAACGCGGTGGTGGCGCCGGCCATGGAGTTCCGCCGCGAGGGTTGGGTCCTCGGGGTCGGCGCCAAGCTCTTCGTCGTGGCGGGGCCGGTGATCACCTTCGGCCTGATTGCGAGCATGCTGGTCGGGGCGGCCTACCTGGTCCTGCATCTGCCGCTCCCCAAGTAGCCCGGGGCGCCGGATGGGACCCGGGCACGCGCGCCCCGCCGCAGCCCGCCGCCACGGCCTGCGGGGCCGGGGCGGCGCCCCCTCGCGGGGGCCACCCAGCAGTCCTGGTCAGGGTAAGGGTAAGGGTCAGGGTAAGGGTAAGGAGGCCGCATCCATGAGCGCCACGGATCAGGCCCTCGCCGCCGCGCCGCGGGAGCAGGGGCGGCCCCACTCGGGGGAGGCGCCGCGGCGTCAGGGCCGCACCCTCCGCCTCGGGGAGAGCTGGATCACGGGGGTCAGCAGCATCGCCGGCCCCACGGAGGCGCGCGGACCCCTCGGGCAGCGCTTCGACGCCACGGTGGATCACCTGTTGGGCCAAAAGTCCTGGGAGCGGGCGGAATCCCAACTGCTCACCCGGGCGGTGGGCCTGCTCTGCGACCGGCTCCACCTGCGTACCGCCGACTTCGATCTACTGCTGGCCGGAGACCTCCTCAACCAGACGATCGCCGCCTCGTTCTGCGCACGGCAACTGGACATCCCCTTCCTCGGCCTCTACAACGCCTGCGCCACCTTCACCGAGGCCCTGGGGTTAGCGGGGGTGCTGTGCTCCGGCGGGTTCTGCCGCCGCGTCGTCGTGGCCACCAGCAGCCACCACGACGCGGCGGAGCGCCAGTACCGCCTGCCCACGGAATTCGGCAATCAGCGGCCGCCCTCGGCCCAGTGGACCGCCACCGGCGCGGCGGCGGTGGCCGTCGACGCACAGGCCGGAGACCGGCCGGCGGCGCGGCTCGTGGCCTTTACCCCAGGACGGGTGCTGGACTACGGGGTGCGCGACCCCTTCAACATGGGCGCCGCCATGGCTCCGGCGGCTGCCGACACGCTGGCCACGCACGTCTCCGACCTCGCGCTGCACCCCGGGGACTTTGGCGCCGTCTACACCGGCGACCTGGGCCGGGTGGGGGTGCCCCTGTGCGAGGAGATGCTGCGCGCCCGGGGCCTGGACCTCTCCCTGCGCGACTGCGGGGTGGAACTCTACGACCCCGCGCACCAGGACGTCCACGCCGGGGGCTCCGGTGCCGGGTGCTCGGCCCTCGTCTTCGCGGCTGCCATCCTGCCGGCCATCCGCCGGGGGGATTACCGCCGCGCCTGCCTCTGTTGCACCGGCGCCCTGCACTCGACGACGACGTATCAGCAGGGCGAGTCCATCCCGGCGCTGGCCCACGCGGTGACCCTGGAGTCCCCTGCGGGCGACTGAGGCGACGGCGACCCGGCGGCGTCTCCGCCGCCGGGATTCCGGTGCGCGGCCCGGCAGGGGAGGAGGGAGGCGGCCGAGGAGTGGAGTTCGTTTGGGCCTTTCTGGTCGGAGGGGCGCTGTGCGCCCTGGCCCA
>DAHWHV010000482.1 GCA_027335545.1 Clostridia bacterium | reverse complement strand
GACCACCGTGACCGTCAACATCGCCGTCGCGGCCGCGGGCATGGGGCGTTCGGTCCTGCTCGTGGACCTGCACTCCGGGGTCTGGTCCGCCGCCCGGCACCTCGGTTGCGCGGCCAGTCGCGGGGGCCTTCTGGCCGCGCTCGCCGATCCGAGCGCCGGGGGCATCCGAGCCGCGGCGGAGCGCCGGCACGGGGTGCTGGTCCTCAGCCGCGGCCGGGACGACGGGCTGTTTCCCGCCCTGGACCGGGAGGCGGTCACCGCGCTCTGCCGGGTCGCGGAGCAGGCCTACGACCTCGTCGTCCTGGACACCGCGCCCGCCCCCGATGATCCCGGCACATACGCCGCGCTGGGCGCCGCCGACCAGGTATTCCTGACCTGTGACCCCGGGGACCCCGTGAGCGTGGAGTCGGCCGCGGCGCTGGCGCTTCTGGCCCGGGACCTCGGCCGCAACCTCGGCACCTGGCATCTGGTCTGCAACCGGCAGCGACCGGGCGCCGAAAACTCCGAGACCGTCACCGAGTACTTCCGGGACCTCCGGCTGCCGATCGCGCTGGCCGTGGCGGTGCCCGACGAGTCGGAGCGGCACCTTGCCGCGCTGCGGGCAGGTCGCCCGGTGGCCCTGGACGACCCGGGCCCCGCCTCCCCCTGGCATGCCCTGGCATTGGCGGCCCTCGGGGCCGATCCCGAGCTGTGGGCGCCCCGGCGACGAGGTCTGCTGTCCCGGTTCGCCAACCTGCGAGGTGATGGCCTTGGCGCGCGTCAACCTGCACGATGAGCTGCTGCGGCAGAGGCGATCGGGCGTGTCCACCGCGGCGGAGACCGCACCGGAGTATCCGACGGGGCGGGTGGAGCGCCGCCTGCTGGAGGGCCACGCCGCCCTGCTGGCTGAGGCGCTGACAGACCCAGCGGCGGCCGCGGGGCCGCTGCGCGCGGCGATCGCCGAGGCCGTCGCCAGCGAGCGCGAGAGGCTGACCGAGCCTGAGCGCGCCACGCTGGTCTCTGAACTCGAAGCGCGGCTCCTGGGCCTGGGCATCCTGCAGCCCCTCCTGGAGGACGCCGAGGTCACCGACATCCTGGTCAACCGCCACGATGCGATCTTCATCCGCAGGCGCGGCCAACTGGAGCGCACCCCGCTGCGCTTCCGGGACGAGGCGGCCGTGCGGGGCCTGGCCGAGCGCTTGGCCGGTGCGGCGGGAAGGCCGCTCTCCGAGGAGCGCCCCACGGCCCTGGTGCTCCTGCCCGACGGCGTGCGGGTGCGCATCCTGCAGCCCCCGCTGACGCGAGGCGTCGTCCTGGCCCTGCGCAAGCCCGTCCCGCCGGACTCCCTCGGCCCTGCGGACCTGGTGGCCCGGGGCGCCTGGACGGAGCAACTGCGCGACTTCCTCGGTCAGGCGGCACGCGCCGGGTTCAACCTGGTCTTCTACGGCGAGACGGGCTCCGGCAAGACGACCGGGCTTCGGGCGATCTGCCGGCTGCTCGGAGAGAGGCGCGCCACGCCGCCGCGGCTGGTGAGACGCTCTCCCGCCTGGCGGAGGCCC
>DAHWHV010000089.1 GCA_027335545.1 Clostridia bacterium | reverse complement strand
GAAGGCGGGCGCGGGCGCGGCCCCGGCCTCACCGCCTCCACCGCCCCGCCCCCCTGCGCCGACAGGGGGACCAGGCTCCGGCCCAAGCGCACCTGGGTCGGAGCCCCGGCCTTACGCGCGCTGGTCGGGCAGCGGCTGCTTGGGATTCGCCGGGGAGATCTGCAGGTACGCCAGGTGGCTGTTGCTCTCCCGACCCATGAGGTTGATCTCGAGGATGCCCTTGCGGAAGTGCCAGGTGTCACAGCCGTTGGGGGCGTCGTTGGGGCCCGTGTGCACGATCTGCACGCAGCCACCCGTGGTGTCGTGGATGTGCCAGACGTGGTCCGGCTTGATCGACCAGGTGTGGTTCAGGTCGGCCGAGGGCAGCGTCCCGTCGAAGCCGAGGAAGAATGAGTCCGTGCCGGTTGTCGTGTCCCCGGATTGCGTCGCCGCCCACAGGATGTAGTAGCCTGTCTGGGGGATGCTGACGGCCGCGTCGGCCTCGCCGTTGGCGCTGCTCGTGCTCCCGGAGTTCGGCGGGATGGAGATGTAGGCGCCCCCCGGGGCCCCGGCGTCCTTGACGATGGCCATGGGCGCCGTCAGCCGGAACATGGTGGGCGTGATCTTCTGCCCCACCTTCGCCACGGTCAAGCCCTTGGGCGCGGCGGTGGCCCCGCCGTACTCGCACGTGCTGGACGGTGTCTCGGCGCATCCCAGGGTCGCCCCGGCCGGCAGGACGGTGGGGACCGGCCCGACGCCCTTGCCCCCGCCGTTGGCCGCAGCCCCCCCGCAGGCCGCCGTCAGAGCGAGCGTCAGTCCCAGCAGCACCCCCAGGAGCACCGGAAGCGAACCGCGGCCCCGCCACATGCGTACCCCTCCCCACTCGACGCTGCGACGCGCGCCTCTCCGCCCCACGCCCGGCACGCCCGCCCCCGCCGCAGGCCGTCGCCCGACGGGGCACCGCCGCGAGAAGCAGACCCACCCCCTCGC
Organism: Clostridia bacterium; assembly: GCA_027335545.1. The sequence continues at coordinate 789 of DAHWHV010000089.1, read as the reverse complement.
CTCGCCCATCGTCGTCTCGATGGGCATCACACTATTCGGTGGGTACGGCTACTCCCCTCCAGGGATCGGAGAGGGCTGGGAGGGGGGGCAGAGGCCGGGATGGGTCTGGCGCGGAGGTGTGAGTGGGGAAGGGGGGCTGGAGGGGGCGGCGGCGCGCGCCCGGGCCGCAGGGGGGCGGTGATCGCCGAGTGCGCTGGCGCCTCTGGTGGTCGCCCGGCGCTCCCCCTCGGCGGCGGGCGACCAGCGTGGCGCCCGCCCGACATCGCCCGGACGCTGGACGCCCCGCTCCGCGACCGTCGGAGCAGCGACTACGACGCCTACCCCCTGCTCACCGCAGCGGAGCCGAGGGCGCCGTGCAAGGAGCCGAAGCCGTGCTGGCCGCCGTACGGCGGGTGCTGGGCCTGCCGGCGGGGCCATGAGAGAACGCTGTGCCCTGCCCTACCGCCGAAGACACGTGCGCCGGCGACTGGGGCGGCCTGGAAACCCGCCGCCGGCACCGCTCCCCCCCCAGACGGGCACCAACCCGCTTGCCCATCGCGCCCCGCGCTCGGCCGGGCACCACCCTCCGCTGCCCGGCCACCCGACCGGAGCGGGCGGGCGCCGGCGCCTCACCCCCCGGGCCCCCCGCCCACGTGCTCCGCCGCCCGGTACCTGCTGCCCCGCGTCCGTCCCTCCCGCACCACCGCGCCGGATTCCCGCAGCGCCGCCAGGGCGCCGCGCAGTTCGTCCGCGCCCAGTGCGAGCCGCTCCGCCAGGGCCCCGGCCCCCAGGCCCTGCGGGTGGTCCCGC
>DAHWHV010000066.1 GCA_027335545.1 Clostridia bacterium | reverse complement strand
GCGGGACCGGGCCGATCCTGGCAACGGACGCGGGCCGTGCTACCGCTCTCCGGTCCGGGTGGAAGTCCCGGCAAGCGTGGCGGGCAACCGTCACGTAGTCCCAGTCCGCCTGTCTCTTGGTCGGGCGGACGTGTGGAAGGCCGCATGAGCGGTTTGTACACATTTTTCTAACCGGGGGAGACAAATGCCGGAATCCACGGGGCCCCGATCCTTCATGTTGCCCGCCGACACCGCGAAGGACACGCGCATCCTCTACTACTTCCAGCCGTCATCCCTCCCGGTGCTGTTCGGCGTGGGGCTCGCCGCCGTGGTCCTGCTCATCGTGCCGTTGCCCCTGGTGGCCCGCCTCCTTGGCGGGGTCGTCCTGCCCGGCGGGACCTTGGTGGCGCTTGCGGCGGACGTGCCGGCGCGGGTGGCGCGCCGTGTGCGCCTCCGCACGGACGGCGCCCACAACTACTTGGCTGCGGCGTCCGGCGCCGTCTCGCATGACGTCGAGGTGCGGGCGCGGTTCCCCGGGGACCGCATCGGCACGGCGCGGTCCCTCCTCCCGCCGGGCGAGGCGGGCCGTGACGGGGACTCGATGGAGATGGAGCGCATCGCTTGGATTCGGGTGGGGAGACGGCTCAAGGCCGCCCGCGCCACAGCCGTCGTCTCCGCCGAGATGGTGCCGGACCTTCCGCCCCGGCCGGGGTGGGAGGTGCCGGCGGACCTGCCGGTGCCTCCCGGGACGGCGCGGTTCGCCGCCATGCGGGCCGCGCATTTTCAGGCCCTGGTGGATGGGGGACGGGCCCGGCGGCCACAGGTACTCCTGCGCGTCGCCGGGCGGTCGCGGGCAGCGGCGGTGAGCCAGGAGCTGTACATCGACCGCCTGACCAACGGGATCGCTGCGGAACTGCAGGGCGTCGGGGTTCTGGCGGTGCCCGTGCCTCTGGGCTTGCTGGACGCGATGGCGGGGGAGGAACTCGGCGACGGCGCGGGGACGGCGCCAAAGGGCGCGGGGGCGGCGGCCCCCAATGGTGGGGACACCAGCGGCGCCCCAGGGGGCCCCGCAGAACCCGCCGCGGGCAAGGTGTCACAGGAGAGGGGCGCCATCGCCCTGGTGGCCGAAGCGCCAGCGGTGGAGGCGCCGTTCCTCCCACCATCCCCCTCGGGGGGCATGCAGTGCCTGCGCCCTGGCTTAGTAAGGGCGACGCCGGTGATCCGGTGGGCGACGCTGCCCACCCTCCTGGGGGCCAGGTTGGCGCGGTCGCCGCGGGGCCGGTCGGACTTGGTCGCCGCGGGGCCGGTCGCCACCGCACCGGTCCCGGTGCCCAGCGGGTGGCCAGACCCGGAGGGGTTCCTCGCCGCCACAGGGCTCTACCCCGATCTGGGGTTGGCAGTCCTGGGCGCGCTGCCGCGGGTCGGCGCCAGCACGGCGCTCGCGGCGTGGGCGGCCGGGCGGGCCGACGCGGCCGGATGGACGCTGCTGGATGCCAACGCTGAACGGCCCGGCGGGCTCTCTCTCGCTGTTCCTATAGAGGGGGAGAACACGGCCCGGGGAGAGGGGCCCCGGCGGGCACTGGACATCCGATCCCTGTGGTCGGTGGGGCCCGGCCGGCGGCCGCAGGAACCCGCGTCGCCGGTGGAGACTGCCGCGGCCACCGCCGCCGCGATCCGTCGTCTCCGGGATGGCGGCGCCGCCCGCGTGGCGGTGGACCTCGGTAGCCCCCCCGCGCTGGATGATCACCTGCGCGCCCACCCCCTGGTCCGCTTGGCCGCCGAACGGGCGGCGGCTGTGGCTGTCGTGACCCGGCAGGACGCCGCCGCCCTCTTCGCCGCCCATCGGTTGCTCAACGCGCTGCGGGCTTGCGGGGCCGGCGATGTGCGGGTGTGGGTGGCGGCTTACGACACCCGGGATGCCGTGACCCTGGCGGAGATGGCCGCGACCTTTGGGGAGGTGGTGGAGGAGGCGCCGGGCGACGCCTAGACGCCACCTTCTTTATCCTGATTTTCGCAAAGCGGTTGCCCGGCGCCTTGGCGCCCAGGCGCCGGCCCCTCGCCACGACCTCACCCGCTCGTATGGCAGGGTCCTTCTGCGACAGCGGCGCCCGCCTGACACTGCGAAATTCAGGTTTATAGAGGGATGGTTGCACGATGGAACGGATCCCGACCCCCGAGCCGGTTTCGGTACCGCCGCAATTCCGAGACCCGCCGGCGAGTACCTGGTATCGGCTGGGCTACCGCGCCGGGTGGCATCACCTGGATCGCGATGACGAAGTCGGTCCGAACGGCGAGTTGTTGGGAGACACCACGATGGCCGCCTATGCGGCCGGGTGCAACGCTGGGTGGGCGGCACGGCAAGCGCTGGGCCGGTAAGCGGCCCGCCATAAACCAGCCGCGCCCGGTTCCGCGCCCGGTCTGCCCCCTGGGCGCGCCTGAACAGCCTCGCTGTCCGCCGCAAGCACAGAGAGCGAAAGGAGATAGGGCAATGCTTGGAACGATCCTGTTCGTCGTGGGCGCTGGGTGCCTCATCGTGGCCGTGATCCGCATCATCAACCAGCGGTCTTCCCGATAAGCCGGTAAGCCGCCCCGTACCCATCAAAAGTCGCGCCCGCCCCCTGCCCCGGTAGGTGCCAGCTAAGCCTCTCCAGGGCTCTCTCGGCTGACGCCGTGAGCTCGGTCAAGTTTGCGGTTGAACGGAGGGAAGGGTGGCGCGCGAGGCCTCGGCATGAATCCGCCGAGCCTCGCGCCGCAGAACGCTGTATGGCAAAAAACAAAGCGCAGTTGGGCATCGCTGGGGTGGCGGTCGCGCTGGCGCTCGTCGCGGCTCT
>DAHWHV010000478.1 GCA_027335545.1 Clostridia bacterium | reverse complement strand
CTGGCTCTGCAGGCTCTGCCAATTCTGCTCGGCCGCCTGCAGGGCGGCCGCGTCCCGCAGCGGGGGCGCGCCCGCCCTGCTCACCGCCGCGCCCGCGGCCGTGACCGCCCCCTGCAGGGCCGCGACCACCGCCTTGTCCTGGGCGACGGTCACCGCGTCCGCCGCCGCCTGCTGGGCCAGGGTCTGGTAGACGGGGTTGGGGCGCACGGAGCGGACCGGCGCCGCCGTCGCGCTCACGGTGGCGGGCACGCCGCGCAGTTGCTGCTGCACGGCGGTCAGCCCCGCCTGCGCCGACTGCAGCTGCACCTGGGCCTGCGTCAACTGCCCCTGCAGGCTCTGCAACTGCGACTCGTCGGCCTGCAACTGGCTGGCGGCGGCGGGCCCGGCCGCCGACTCCGCGGCGGTCAGCTGGACCGTGGCCGCGTGCAGCCGGCTGGCCACGGCCTGGGCCTGTCCCTGCAGGAAGCCCACGGCCTGGGTCAGCTTGCTGTGGTCCTGGGCCTGCACGCTGGCGAGGTAGACCTTGGTCAGGGTGTTGGCCACCAGGGCCGCGACCGCCGGGCTGGTGTCCGTGACCGCGATGCCCACGAGGTTGGTGTTGGTGACGACCGCCGGCTTGACCATCAACTGCAGCTGCGTGGGCGAGAAGGTGACCCCCTGGGCCGCCAGGGCCGTGGACGTCGCCTGCAGCACGGCGGGGTTCGTCACCTGCCACTGGTAGGTCTCCAGGGTGTTCTGCGGCAGGGTGGCCACCGACTGGATGACCCCCTGCAGCCCCGAGGAGGCCGAGGGGGACCCGCCCTGGCTCTGGTCGGGGGCCGCGTAGCTGACGTCCACCGTGGCCGTCGCCTGGTACACCTTGGGGAGGACGAAGAAGGCGAGGAAGCCGGCCGTGAGCACGGCCGCCCCGGTCAGCACGATGATCACCCAGCGCCACTTGGACAGCAACGCCAAGACCTGGCGCAGGTCGATCCCCTCGGCCGCGGGCGCCCCCTGCAGACTCGGCGGGGCCGAATCCATCCCAACGTCCCCCCTTCGCCCGTAGCGCCGCACCCTCCGCGGTCCCGTCACCGCGGTCCCCTCGCCAAGGCGCCCCGCACGGCCCCCCGCGCCGTCACGCGCGGCCCACCTGGGGCGCGAAGCCGGTCCACTGGTAGACGTGGCCCCAGAGCGCGCGCCACCGGGCCTGTCCCGACAACGGGGCGAAGAGCGCGAACCCCCGCGCCCTGGCACCCCCGCGCAGAAGAACCACAGCCCACCATGTCGTGGCTTCGTCGGCGGTCGACGGGTTTCCTCCTTTGGCCAACGGGGCTAGGACGGACGCCGCCGCCCGCCACCGGCCCAACAGGGCCAGGGCCTCGCCCGAGGCGAGGGTCGCGCCGGGCCCGAGGGTGGGCACCGTGAAGAACCGCCGCGACAGGCCGGTCGGCTGCGTCTGGTACGCCCCGGCCAGGCGCCCCGCGAGACCCGCGGCCAGGCGCAGGGCCCTCCCCGCCGTGCTCAGTTCGCCCTGCCCCTCCTCCCCCTCGGCGGCGCTGACCAGCGCCCGGCCGGCGTAGCCGTACACCTGCGGATCCAGGGGGAAGGAGGCGAGCAGCCCCGCGGCCGCGGTCGAGAGCGCGCGCCACTGCCCGGTCGCCGCCAGCACCTGCATGTCCACGCCGGTCAGCGGCAGGTTGCCCGGGTCGAAGGCCGCGGCGCCCAGGGCGACGCCCGCCGCCCGCTGCAGCAGCGCCGGGTCGTGCTTCACCCCCGCCGCCAGGGTCAGGAGCTGCGCCTGGTCGACCAGGTAGGTGCCGGCCAGGGGCTCCAGCGCCAGGGCTTCCTTATAGTCCGCATAGGCCGCGCTGTAGCGGGCGCCGGCCATGGCCGCCGCGCC
>DAHWHV010000034.1 GCA_027335545.1 Clostridia bacterium | reverse complement strand
GGCCGGTCGGCGCGTCCTCCTGCGCCCACTCCGCCCGACCAGGCTATGCGCCACAACAGGCGCCCGTACCGGCGGGCGCCCCACCACGTCAGCGCCCGGGACACAGACCCTCGGCGCGCACGGTCCAGGTGCCGTCGGTGGGGAATCCGGGCGCGGGACCACGACTCCCGTGCCAACCCCCCGCTACACCAGGCCCAACGCCCGGTCGATCTCCAACTGGTAGGCGTCGCACTCCCCGGAGAGCACCTCGCCCGGCGTCACGGCGCGGCGGGCCTCGGCGGACTCCAGGATCGCAAACGCACAGGCCAGGTCGTGCAGGCCCTGCCGCCCGCTGGCCTCCGGCTGGCGGCCCGCCTCGATCGCCCGCAGGAAATCGAGGAACTGCAGGGCCTTGGTGTCGCGCAGCCCCCCGGGGAACCACCCGGCCAGCAGCGGGGCCGGCACCTGCCCCTCCAGCTCCGTCTGGGTCCCGTCCTCGGCCAGCAGGCGCCGCCCCTTCAGGACCCCCTGGCTGCCGTAGACCACCGGGCCGCCCGGCCAGAACGTGGCCTCACCGTGCCCTCCCCAGGAGAAGGCCAGGTGGCCCGTGCCCCCCCCGGCCAGGCGGAACAGGGCCTGATAGGTGTCCTCGACGTCCGGGGCGATGCGCTCCAGGACGCGCCCCGCCGCGTCCCGCGTGACCCGTTCGGGCGCCAGCCGGGCCGTCATGGCCATGACCTCCGTCACCTCGCCCGCGACGGACCGGACGTGGTCGAACTGGTGCACCCCGATGTCGATGCTGGGCCCCCCCCCGGCCCGCAGCTTGCGATGGCGCCAGGGGGTCTTGGCGCAGATGAGATCCGGCGACCAAGCCCCCCCCACACCGCCCAGCAGCATCATCTCCACGCGGCCGAGCAGCCCGGCCTCGACGGCGAAGCGTTGCAGGCGCGCCGTGGTGTCGTACAGGACACCCTCGGCCACCCCCAGGGTCAGCGCACGGCGCTCGGCCTCGTAGACCATGGCCCGGGCGGCCCGCATGCTCACGGCCAGCTGTTTGTCGCAAAGCACGTGCACGCCGGCCCGCAGGCACTGCAGCGCCTGGGTGTGGTGGAGGTCCACGGGCGTCAAGAGCAGCACGGCGTCCACGGCCCGGGCCGCGAGCATGGCCTCCACGTCGGGGTAGCAGTCGGGCAGGGTGTCGGGGTGCACGTCGCTCACGTAGAGGTGCGGCGCCGCCAGTGGGTCGCCGCCCTGCATGACCGGGGGCCGGGGCTCAGGCCCCTCGCCGCGACGGCGGAAGGAGCGCGCGCCCTCCGGCGTCCGCCCGACCAGAGCCGTCACCCGGAACTCGGCCAGGCCCGCGTCGAGCACCTGCTTCATCCCGCGCAGGTGCGAGGGCAGGATGCGGGCCGTACCGACGATGCCGATGCGCAGCATGGATGGTCGACCTCCCTGTGGCCCCTGGCGCGCCGCGAGCGGTGGGCGCCGGCGGCCCCCCCCAGGTACAACGGGGCACCGCCCCGGCCCTCCTCCCCACGGTCGACTCTGCCGCGCCCCCCCAGGCGCCGGCTCGGACGCGGCGGCCCGCGCGGGCCCGCCGCCCCGGGCGCGGGCCCCGTCCCGTCTCTGGGCAGTGCCCGGGCACAGGGGCTTGCGGCCGGGCGCCAACGGGCGGCGCCGGCCGGGGAGGCGTCCCTCGGCCATCGCCGATCCACCCGCGGCGTTTGCGCGCCAGGCCCTCCGGGGCTCTGGGCCCGGCCGGGGGGTCGTCCGCCCCCACGCCGACTTCCGGGTACGGGCGGGCAGCGAAAACGACCCCGGCGCCGGGCGCCCAGCGGCAGGAGGACTCCCCGCGACGGCGAAGGTGAGCGCCGAACGACCGGACGACAACCGCATACGCGTCGGAGGCGCCCCTGGGAGCCTCCGGAGGCCGCGCAGGGGGTCCCGCGGAGGGCCGTGCCTGCTGGAACCCCCCTCGGGCCCGGTTCCGCCGGGCGGAGCCCTGTGTCGACCCCGGCCGGCCGGGTCGGTGCGCGGCGGGGGCCAGTCCATGCCGTGGGCGGGACGGGATGAGCCGGAAGGGACGTGCAGGCATGGGCGGCATCAACTGGGAGGGTCGACGGGTCGGCCCCACCGACCTCTTCGGGGCCGCGCGTGAAGCGCAGGACCGGGATTGGCTCGACGGCCCCGCCCGGCAGTTCCTCCACCACTGCGGCGTGTGTCTGGCCACCGACCGTCCCCTGTCTGGTCGCGAGCGCTTGGCACTGGACGCGATCCTCTATCGGTTGCGCCAGCTCGGTTCCGCCGTGATCGCGACGATCGCGGCCGACGCCCCGGGCCGCGAGCTCGGCGCCGCGGGGGCCGACGGCCTCGCGGCGCTGGAGGCCGATCTTGCCGCCCTCCGCCTGCTGCTGGCCTCCGCCGGCGAGCGGGTCGAGGCATACTGGCAGCAGGTGCAGCGGCTGCGTGCGGGCGCCCCGCCCGACGCCCACCCCCTAGCCTGACGGCGGCGCTCCCCCCGTCCCGCCGGAGCCGGCCCGCGGCCGGTGGCGGCGTGTCGAAGGGTTCTGCCGCCGCGCGCCCGCCCCCCTCTGTACCCCAGCGGACACACCCCCGATAATGGTCGCGGGCCTGGCGTGACGCGCCCCCGGGGCCCCGCCGGGCGGAACCGCCCAGCCCTCCCCTTCGTCTGTCCCCCTGTCCCCCCCCTTCCGCCCCGCTGGAGGTTGAGTCCGTGCATGCCCTGCGTTCCGGCGGCCTCCGGCACCCTTGGGCGTTGCTGCCCATCCTCATCCTCCCGGTGGTCGTGCTGGCCCTGTTCGCCGCCTGCGGGGGCCTGCGCCGTGCCGGCCCGGCCGCCCTCGCCACGGCCGGGGGGGAGACGGGCGCCGTGACCACCGCCGCGGCCGCGACCGCGGCGTCAGCCGGCAGGGGGACGTCGGCCCCCCCCGTGCCCGGCGCATCCGGATACCCGGGGGAGGAGGCCGTGGTCCGCCAGGGCCCGTTGGCCGGTCTGGACGTCCAGGCCATGGCGTTCCTGCCCGGCGGGGAGGGCTTCCTCGTCGCCTGGCGCGGGGGCGGCTGCTACGGGGGCCCGGGGGGGTGTGTGAGCACGGTCCTGCGACGGGACAAGCCGGGGGGCGTCTGGCGCCCCGTCTACCGGACGCCGGGGTTGGTCCACGCCCTCTCCTTCCCCAATCGCCGGGACGGCTTCGCCCTGGGAGGCTCCTGCGATCCCGCCGCCCCCGCCACCGCCGCCGGGTGCTCGGCCAGCGTGCTGCGCACCACCGACGGGGGCTCCTCCTGGCGCGTCGTCTACCGCCGGACCGGACAGACGTTCCAACAGGTGGAGTTCGTCGACGCCCGGCACGGCTGGCTGCGGGGCGCCGGCGGGCGGCTGCTGCGCAGCAGCGACGGCGGCCGCACCTGGTCTCCGCTCCCGGTGCCCTGCCCCGCGGGCCAATCACCCGGACCGCTGGCCTTCGCGTCGCCCTCCTCCGGCCTGCTCGTCTGCCAGGCGCCCGCCGACGGCCTCACGGTGGCCAAGACCCTCTTCTCCTCCTCGGACGGGGGAAGCGCCTGGACCCCCGTGCCCGCAGCCCTCCCGCCCAGCGGCTCAGCCGCCTCCCTGGCGCTGACCACCTCCGGGCTGGGGTGGCTGTGCACCCTGCCGGTCGGCGGGCCGCTCTGGGTCACCCGGGACGGGGGCCGGAGTTGGCGGCAGGCCGCCCCCTCGCTGCAGGGGGCCGATCTCCTGGGGGTCGCGGTCCCGTCCGGACGCACGGGCGCGCTGTATGCGTTGCTGGGCCTCGGCCCGAGGGCGGCCGTGCTGCGCAGCGCCGACGGCGGGGCCCACTGGAGCGGGGTGTACCCGGGCGCCGGCCCCTTCCTCGGTACGGTGGGCGGGGCGCCGCCGGTGGAGTTCGTGAGCCCGTCCGAGGGGTATGCGGTGGGGCTGCCCTGGGCGCCGGCCGCGGTCCTGCGCACCAGGGACGGCGGCGCGACCTGGCACCGCACCGGCGACCTGCCCGCGGGTGCGGTCCTGGACTGGTCCTTCACCACGTCGGGGCGGGGGTGG
>DAHWHV010000031.1 GCA_027335545.1 Clostridia bacterium | reverse complement strand
GCGGCTTGCCGCCTACCGGTCCAGTGGTGTGCCGCCCCCGGCCCGGCATCCGCCCTCGACGCCGAGGGGCAAGACGCCCCGCGGCGCGATGCGCCCTGGCGTCCGGGGCTCTGCCGTGACTTGAGTTGGGGTGGGGCCCTCCTCCAACCGCAGTTGCCCCTATGGAACCGCCCCCCCCTCCCCGCGGGCGGGGAGGGGGTCCGGCTCCGCTTCCTGCTGGGCCGGGACACCGGCCCCCTGGAGGCGGTCGTTGTGCGGCGGCGGCACTCATGGGGCCTGGCGGCCGTCCATCTGCGCTGGCGGGAGCCCGAAGCGGCCGCCGAGACGGTGCGGTCCCTGCTGGCGGGGATGCGGGGGATGCCCGGCGGCGGAGGCGCGGCCATGCTGGCGGCTGCCGCGGGGGCTCCCCGCGGTCAGGCGGAGCAGATGCCCCGACCGCGGTGACGCCCAATGCGGCAAGGCCCAGAATGCGCTCAGGCCCGCGCTGGCCCCAGACCGTGAGTTCCACCGAGCGTTCGCCTGGCCGCCGGGCCCGGGGCGGGTCAGGGGGCGAGGCTCCCGTCGCACCCAGCCGTTGCCGTGCCCCGCCCGGTTGCAGCGGCGTGTCCTGGGCCGGTCGCGGACGGGTTAGGATGGCCGCGGGGGCGATGCGCCGTGGCGGTGAACAAACGCGCCCACTCTTCGTGAGCCCCGGCATCCGCGAGGACGTGGGCTGGCTGTTTGCGGGGGCCGAGGCGTTCACTGCCAGAGGCCAGTGACCACCTCCGCTGACAGACGCGCCTGGCCGCAAGAACAGGGGAGGGGACGGCGGGGTGGATACGCGCTCGCACGAGGATCCCGTGGAGCCGCTCTACGACGCCCGCATCCGCGGCGTCTGCCTCATCAGCACCAGGGCCGGGTCGCGGATGCACCTGCACGGGGGCTGTTGGCTGACGGCGGCCGCGCACCGACCCCCACGGCTGTTGGTGGCCTTCCCCAAGGAGTTCGAGGGCGCTGAGCTCGTCCGGCGGGGCGGGGCCTTCGCCCTGAGCCTGCTCGCCGAGGACCAGGCGCCCCTGGCCCAGGCGGTCCTGGGCGGGGCCACCTCGCCCGCCGCGCTTCCGGGCGTGAGCTTCCGCCGGCTCGCCGCCGGCTGCCCGGTCCTGGAGGGCGCCGTGGCACACTTCCTCTGCTCGGTGGAGGGCGAGTTCGGCGCCGACGCCGATTACGCCGGGTTCTACGGGCCGGTGTCGGAGTTCGGCTGGGGGCGGCGCGAGGCGCCCCAACTGCGGGCGGACCAACTGCGCGGCTGAGGGGGAGACGGCCGGGGCCTGCGGCCGGCTGGCCGCGGGCGCCCGCCCTCACCCCATCGCACGGCACCGCGGGTCCTCGGGCGTCTCCCCCTCCTCGACCCCGCCACCGGGGAACGGGTAGGAGGGCGGTTCCTCGCCGCGCTCCCGGCGGATCAAGGCCACGCAGCCGTCCTCGCCCGGCCGTCCCCCCCTGCGGGTCAGAGCACCCCATTGCCGCGGAGCCACGCCCGGTAGATGGCCTCGAAGGCGGCCACGTCCTGGAGGGTGTCCGTGCCGTCGGACTCGAACGGCTCCCCGCTGGCGAGGCGCCGCACGAACTCCTCCGCCTCGCGCCGGTAGGCCCAGGTCCAGGGCCCGGCGACCTCGCGCGTCTCCCGCTTCTGCCCGTCGTAGATCTGCACGCGGGCCGGGATGTTCCGCCCCATCAGCGGCGGGGACCAGACCTGCACCCAGCCTCGCTCGAAGTACACCTGGGTGTGCTCGTCCCAGGAGTGGTAGCGCACGCCCCCGGACTCGAGCACGGCGCGCACGCCGCCGATCTCCAGGACCACGACCCCCGTCATCCCGTTCTCGTCGAGGTCGACGGCGCGCACGCCCACGGCCTCGCCGGGGCCGGAGCCCAGAAACCAGCGCAGCAGGTTCAGGTTGTGGGTGTACTGCTGCAGGTAGCCCAGATAGCGGTCCGCGTACTGCGCGGGGAGCCAGGCGGGGTGCCGGCGCGCCGCGGGGGGGTAGGGCTCGTCGGTCTGGTCCATGGGGGCCTCCAGGTTGTTGGTCCAGTCGCCGCAGAAGCCGTGGCCGCGGGCGTAGGTCAGGCGGCCCATCTCCCCGCTCTGCCGCCAGGCGGCGACCGTGTCGTGCCCGATCCGGTTGCCGTCGTCGTGGCGCTTCATGTAGCCGACCATCAGGCGGCCGCCGCCGGTGCGCGCGGCCCCCAGCATACGCTCGGCCTGCTCCACCGACACGGCCATCGGCTTCTCCATGAACACATGCTTGCCCGCGGCCAGGAGGTCGGCGGCGATCTCCGCCTGCTCCGAGAACGCCGCGCTGACGCCGACGGCCTCGATCGTGGCGTCGGCGGCCACCTCGTGGTGGGAGCGGTAGACCCGGGGGATGCCGAAGCGTGCGGCCACGCGTTCCCCCAGGCGCGGGCGCACCTCGGCCAGGGCCACGAAGTCCACCTCGGGCAGGGAGCGGAAGTTGGGGATGTGCACCTTCTGACCCATGAAGCCGCAACCGATGTAGGCGAAACGCAGCGCCAACGGGACCCCTCCCTAACCTGCCCGAACTGCAACCTGCCCGAACTGCCCCACCGCGCTCCAGTCGGAGCCCGGCGGGCGGGCCTGAGCCTGCCAGCGCGCCCGGAAGCCGCGCGTGGCCGTCCCCGAGATTCTCCACCGGGGCCCGCGGCCCCTCGCCCGCGGACGGGTGGGGTGGAAACCCTGGGGCCGCTGGGTGGCGGCCGCAGGGCTGGCCCGCCGCGGGGGCTCGGGCGGCCCCGGCGCCAGGCCCCCGTCCGGGCGCGCGGGGGTGG
>DAHWHV010000021.1 GCA_027335545.1 Clostridia bacterium | reverse complement strand
GGAGGCGCTCCGCCGGGCCGCGGATCCGTCCGGGGCCCCGCTGCCCGCCGCGGAGGCCTTCAGTGAGATCGGGCTGGATGGGGGCTCTGGCGGGCGGTTCATGCTGCGTTTGGGGGAGTACAAATACTGCCGCAATGCGCGTGATTCGGACGAGCTCTACAACTTGGCCACGGACCCTCTGGAATTCAGCAACCTCCTGGGCGAGCACGGGGAGGCGGCGGGAGAGGCCGCTGAGGTGGCGGCCTTGCTGCGGGAACGCCTGGTGGCGCGTGTGCCAACACAGCCCTACCCCTTGGGGCGCGCGACCATGACCGTCGACGGGCGCTTGGGGCGCCTCTAGGCGGGCGCGAACGAGCGAGGTCGTGCGCCGGGGTGCGGAGCGGCGTTGTCCGCGGTGCTGCCGGGGCGTGCGGTGGACGGACGGGTGGACGGACGGGTGGACGGACGGGTGGACGGATGAAACACGGTCTTGGGGGGCGAAGGGGCATGCGGATCGGGGTCGTGGGGGCCGGCGGCGTGATGCAGCGGGTGCACCTGCCGTCGCTGCGGAAACTGGGCGGGGTCGAGGTCGTGGCCATGGCGGAGTTGAAGCCGGAACTGGGGCGGCGCGTGGCCGCGGCCTTCGGCATCCCGCGCGTCTATGCCAGCGCCGAGGAGATGGTGGCGCGGGAGGACCTCGATGGCGTGGTGGTGGTCGCGGGCAAGGCCTGGCACGCCGCGGCGGCGCTGCCCGCGTTGGAACGGGGCCTGCCGGTCTTCACGGAGAAACCGTTGGCGGGCACGCTGGAGGACGCGCGGCGGATGGTCGAGGCGGCGGCGCGCTCCGGTGCCCGTCTGATGGTCGGCTACATGAAGCGCTACGACCCGGCCTACCTGGCGGCGGAGCGACTCCTGCGGGACGGGGCGCTGGGGACCGTCCGCTTCGCGCGCATCCATGACTTCGGGGGCGTCTTTGTGGCCGGTGCGGAGGGGGTCGGGACGCTCCCGCTGCAGGTGCCGGAGGAGAGGCCGCGGGCGCCCGCGGCGCGAACCGCGCCCGCCACGCCGGAGGAGGCGCGGCAGCGGGCCTTCGACCAGTGGATCGAGGTCTGGATCCACGACGTCTACCTCCTGCAGGGGCTCTTCGGTCCGGTCCAGGAGATCGTCTGGTCGCGGGAGGGGAGTCCGAAACTCTCCCTGGTGCGGTGCGCGAGCGGCACGGAGGTGCTCCTGGAGCTGGGCGGGCCGCAGATCCCGGGGGCCCCCTGGGACGAATCGGTGGAGGCCTTCGGCACGCAGGGGCGTTTCGCGCTGCGCTTCAAGCCGCCGTTCCTGCTCCACGCCCCCAGCGAGTTGGTGGTCGAAAGCCCGGGGGGCACCGAGCGGCCGCGCGTGGGGTTCGCCGAGGCCTTCACGGAGGAGATGCGCCACTTCTGTCGGATCATCGCCGAGGGCGGTCCGCCGGCCACCGACGGGGCCATGGGTCTGGCGGACATGGAGCTGTGCGCCGCCCTGGTGGAGCGGGCATACGCGTGATCGGCCGGCCGCGGGTTCGGCGAGCGCCCGTCGGTGGTGCGCGGCCGTGCCGACCGGGCGGCAGGCGGCTGGGGATCGGTAGGAGAGGGGAGATCGATGATGCGGGCCTGTATCAACGGTGCGACGACGCGTCCCTATCCGCTGGAGGAGGACCTGGCGGCGGCGGGGGAGGCGGGGTTCCCCCTGGTCGAGATCTGGTCGGGGAAGCTGCAGACGTACCTGGAACGGCACTCGCCGGCCGAATTGCGCGGCGCCCTCGGCGCCGCGGGCCTGGGGATCGCGGCCATCTGCCCCTATTCGCTCCGCTGCTTCGGTGACTGGCGGTCGGGGTTGGCGGCGGTGGAGCGCGCGGCGGCGCTGGCCGCCGAGCTGGGGGGGGCGCCGTTGCTGGTCTGCCCCGATGCCCCCGGGGCGGAGGAGGCCGGGCCGGACGCCTTGGCCCGGGCGGGGGAGCGGGCCCGGGCCTACGCCGAGGCCGCGGGCCGCGCGGGGGTGCGCCTGGCGATCGAGCCGCTGGGTGGGCACCGCTTCGTGCCCGGCCCGCGGGAGGCGATGGCCCTGATCCGGGCCGCCGGCTCACCCCCGGAACTGGGGCTGATGCTGGACACCTTCCATTACTACAAGTCTGGGGTCCCGGCCGAGGACATCGCCGCCGTGCCCGCGGAGCGGTGGGTGATCCTGCACGTCAACGACTGCGTCGGGGCGGCGGAGCGGCCCGCGGCCGAGCTGCGCGACGCGGACCGCCTCTACCCGGGCGAGGGTGCGCTGCCGCTGGTGTCAACCCTGCGCCACTTCCGCGCCATCGGCTTCCGCGGCGGCGTCTCGGTCGAGGTCTTCCGCCCCGCCTACTGGGAACTCCCGATCGGGGAGATCAACCGGCGGGCGTACGCGGCGGTGACCGAGTTGCTGCGGGCCGTGAATGGGGACGGGGCCCCCTCGTGATGGCAGGGGAGGGGACCGAGCCGGAACCGACGGCCCACCGGCTGCGCCAGCGCGCTACCAGCCGGGACGTGGCGCGGGCGGCGGGGGTGTCGCAGAACACGGTGTCCCTGGTGCTGCGGGGGAGCACGCGCATCTCCCCCGCCACCCAGGCGCGGGTCCGGACGGCGATGCAGCGGCTGGGCTACCAGCCCAACGCGGTCGCCGCGGCCCTGCGCAGCCGGACGACGCGCGCGTTGTTGTTCGTCGCCCCCCGCGCCGCCGTGCACACCCACCTCAACGCGGAGTTGCTGGCCGGGGTGACCGACGAGGCCGCGGCCGATGCCTACTCCGTGCTCGTGCGGGCCGTGGGTGCCGATGGGGCCGAGGCGGTGGAGTCCTACCGCGGCCAGTGGGTGTCCGGGGCCGTCGTGTTTGCCTCCAGCGTGCGCGAGGCGGCGGTGGAGGCCTTGGTGGCCGCCGGGTGCCCCACGGTGGCGATGATCACGGCCTGCACGGCCTGTCCACCGGAACGGACCGTGGTCGCCGCCGACGGCGACGGCGCCGCGCAGGCGGTGCGTCACCTGCTGGCCCGGGGGCATCGCCGCCTGGGCTTGGTGAGTACGCCCGGGGTCCCGGGCGGCGAGATCAGCGCGGCGCGGGTCGGCGGCGCCCGGCTGGCCGCGGCGGCGGGCGCCGCCGACCTGGCCGAGGTCGTCGTCGGGGACTGGGGTGCGCGGGAGGGGTTGGCGGGGGGCGCACGGTTGTTGGCGCGCTCGAACCGGCCGACGGCCATCTTTGCCATCAGCGACAACCTGGCCCTGGGCGTGATGCGGGCCGCCGCCCAGGCCGGTCTGCGGGTGCCCGAGGACGTGGCCGTCGTGGGCTTCGACAACCGGGACTGGGGCGAGTACTGCACGCCGCCGCTGACGACCGTGGAGTTCCCCGTGTACGAGATCGGCCGCGCCGCCGTGCGACGGCTCCTGCATCCCGAGGACGCCGGGGGGCCGGGGCGTGTGGCGGCGCGGCTGCTCGTCCGCGCGTCCAGTTGAGGCCCTTGGCGCGGGGCCGGCGGGGCCGCGCGCAGGGCGGGGGGAAACCGGGGAGGAGGTGGTGGGTATGGGCGGGGAGCAGGGGCCCAACGTGGTCCTGATCGTCACGCACGACACGGGGCGGCACCTGGGGTGTTACGGGTGGCCGGTGGCCACCCCCCACCTGGACCGGCTGGCGGCGGAGGGAATGCGCTTCGACCGCCACTTCTGCGTGGCGGCCCAGTGCAGCCCGAGTCGCAGCGCCCTGATGACCGGCCGGTGGCCCCACTGCAACGGGGTGATGGGTCTGGCCCCCCGCTGGACGTACCACCCGGGCGAACGGACCCTGGCGCACTGCCTCGCCGCGGCCGGGTACGAAACGGCCCTGATCGGTTTGCAGCATGAGGGGCCGGAGCCTGGGCGGTTGGGGTACGGGTTCGCGCAGACAGCGCTGGCCGCGAACGGCTTCCGCTACGTCGCGGGGGTGCAGGCACCCGCGCGGACCCTGGCCGCGCAGGCGGCGGAATGGCTGGCGCACCGACCGTCGGCGGGCCTCAAGCCGTACCTGCTGGTCGTCGGGCTCGCCGAGACGCACCGGCCCTGGGACCGCCCCGAGTACCAGGGGGAGGACCCCGGCGCCGTGCGGGTGCCCCCCTACCTGCCCGCTGACCCGCGGGTCCGCTCTGAATTGGCCGCCTTCGCCGGTTCGGTGCGCGTGGCGGACGAAGCCGTCGGGGACATCCTGCGGGCCGTGGATGCGGCGGGCGACGCGGAGCGGACGCTGGTCGTCTTCACGGTCGATCACGGCCTGGCCTTTCCGCGCGCCAGGGGCATGTCCTACGACCCGGGGCTGGAGACGGCGCTGCTGATGCGCTGGCCGGGGCGCATCGCCGCGGGACGCGTCAGCGACGAACTGCTCTGCAACGCCGACCTGTTTCCCACGCTCCTGGGCGCGGCCGGCGTCACCGAGCCGGCGGGGGTGCAGGGGCGGAGCTTCCTGGGCCTGCTGACCGGGGGGGCCCACCGCGCGCGCGAGGACTTCTTCTTCGAGATGACATGGCATGACCGCTATAACCCGCATCGCGGGGTGCGCACCCGGCGGTACAAGTACATCCGCAACTTCGGCTCGCTGCCGCTGGTGTTTCTGCCGGGGGACATCTACCACAGTCCGTCGGGAGAGGTCGTGCGCGAGCGGTACTCCGCGCAGACCCGGCCCGCCGAGGAACTCTACGACCTGGCGCGCGATCCGCTGGAGTCTCACAACCTCAGCGACGACCCCGAGTGCGCGGAGACTCTGGGTGCGCTGCGGGCCCAGGTGGCCGGGTGGATGCGGGAGACCGACGATCCGTTGCTGCGTGGGCCGGTGGAGCCGCCGCCGGCTCCGGCGGGCCGGACCCGGGGGTGAGGGCGCTGATGGACGAAGGGGCCCACGCGGCCCTCTGGTTCGTTTGGATGTTCGGTCCGCCGGCGAGCGTGATCGCCGAGGTGGAGACGCGCACCCCGGGCCTGTCGGTCGAGGACAATGCGGTGCTGGTGTACCGGTGGCCGGGCGGGCTCCTGGGGGTGCACCAGACCAGCTGGACCGAGCTCGCGGCGGAGAACACGATCGAGGTCTTCGGTGATCGTGGCAGCCTGGTGGCCACCGGCACGGACATCGCCTCGACGCGGTCGCTGCCGGAGGGCACCGCACCGTTGCGCCTCTGGACCACGGAACAGGGCGCCTGGACGCAGCCGGGCGTCGCGCTGGTCCGCGGCCGTTCCGAGCTGGTTGCCGGCCCGTTGACCGATTGCATCGTCCAGGACAAGCCCTCTCCGGTGCCGGCCGATTGGGGGCGGGTGGCGGTGGGGATGGTCCTGGGGGGATACCGCTCCGCCCGCGAAGGGGTTCGCGTGTCGCTGCCGCTGCCTCGGGGCTGAGCGACCCTGGGGCGCCTTGGCGCTGGCGCCGCGGGGATGCGCTCCAGGCGCGCCCCGTCCGCGCAGCGGAAGCGCCCTTTGGCTCTCGGCCTCGCGCGTCGCGGGCCCACCCACGCGGCCGGAGGTCCCCGCCAGTCGGTCACGGGGTGTCCCGGGGTTGCCGCGGCGCGGTGCCGGGGCTGGCAGAAGTCCAGCTCCTCCCTGGGGCCACGCCGCCCCGCAGGGCCCGGCCCCGCCTCACCGCCGCCTCTCCACCCAGCAACGGTCGCAGACGTCCCGCTCGGCCCCCAGCAGGTGCTGGTCGTCGACGACGGCAGCGCAGAGGCGGCAGATCCCCAGGTAGGGCAGGGGGTGGGCGTCCGGCGCTGGGCCGAGGAGCGCGTTGAAG
>DAHWHV010000008.1 GCA_027335545.1 Clostridia bacterium | reverse complement strand
CCTGGCGCTGGGCACCGCGCGCGCCGGTCCTGGGCGCGGGGCCGCTGCGTGGGCCTTGTTGGCCCTGGGCTGGCTGGTGGCTCCCGGGCACGCCCTGGGGGCCACCGTGCCCCTGCTGCTGGCCGCCTTGGGGGGCGCCTGCGGCGCCCTCGCCTGGGAGCGCCGGCGGGCCTTCGCCCGGGAGCAGAGCCTGCTGGCGGCCCTGGGGGAGGCTCAGGCGCTGGCCTGGGCGGCGCGCGCGGAGCGGGAGGTCGGCGGCGCCGGGTCGCTGGCCGGAGCAGGGCCGCCGCGCGCGGGCGCGAACGGAGCGGAGCGGGTGTGAGGCGGACCGAGCGCCGCCCGGAGACGGATGGCCCGGCGCGGGGGTGAGCGGTCTCGGCTGTGCTGCTGGCCCTGCACCTAGTGGTCGGTGTGCTGTTCATGGCAGTTTCCCTGGTGGAGGCCGGTTGGGCCTACGTGGCGCATCGTCGGCGCTCCCCCCTCCCACCGGGCTACTGGCGGTTGCTGCGCGGTAGTGCGGGCCTGATCGCGTGGCAGATCGTCACGGGCGTCACCTTCATCGCCCTCGGCCGCTACCCGCGCGACGGGCTGCACTTCATGTACGCGGCGCTGGTCACGGCGACTGTGGCGGCCTGCGAACTCTTCCGCCCGACGGCCTCCCTGGGCCGTATCCTGCGGGACGAGCAACGCTTCCCCGAGGCGGGCGTCTACGCCGGGCTGACCCTGCTGGCGGCCCTCTTCGCCCTGCGCCTCTGGATGACCGGCTGACCGGGGACCGGGCGACGGGGACCACCGGCTCGGATGCGGCTGAGCCGCAGGCCGGTGGACGGGGAGGCCGCCCGCGCGGAGACGGCCAGCGCCCGAGCGGATCAGGCGGGCGCCGCCCCACTCCACCTTCGCCCCCCCCGGAAGGCAGGAGCGCCCCGCTGGCGGTGGGAGCACGGGGGGGCCGGGCGGGCACGGAGGGTGGGGTCGCCGTGGAGGGGACGCAAGGGCCACAGGCCTCGGAGTCGGAGACGGCGGATGGGCCGGGTGAGGGCGGGCCGGCGCCCGGCGAGACGGGTGGCTGGAAGAAGCCTGAGGCCAAGCGGGAACTGGAGCGCCAGCGCGCGCGCATCGTCGCCTTGCAGGAGCGGCTGTACGCCGACGGCCGCCATGGCCTGCTTGTCGTGCTGCAGGGGATGGACGCCTCCGGCAAGGACGGAACCGTGCGTCACGTCTTCGCAGGGGTCAATCCCCAGGGCATCCGCGTGCAGTCCTTCAAACAACCGACGCCGGAGGAGGCGGGCCACGACTTCCTCTGGCGGGTCCACGCCGCTGTCCCCCCGCACGGAATGATCGGCGTCTTTAATCGCAGCCACTATGAGGACGTCCTGGTGACCCGGGTCCACGGGAGCGTCCCCGAGCCCGTGTGGCGACGCCGCTACCGCGAGATCAACGACTTCGAGCGCCTGCTGGTGGACTCGGGGGTCACGATCCTCAAGTTCTGCCTGCGGATCAGCCGCGCGGAGCAGCACCGCCGCTTCGAGCGCCGCCTGCACGACCCCGAGAAGTTCTGGAAGTTCTCCCCAGCCGACCTGCGTGAGCGCGAGTTCTGGGGCAGCTACCGGCGCGCCTACGCGGACATGCTCGCGGCCTGCTCGACCGAGTGGGCCCCCTGGGTGGTGGTGCCCGCCGACCACAAGTGGTACCGGAACCTGCTGGTCGCGCGGGCGGTGGCCGAGGCCCTAGAGGGCATGGACCTCCGCTACCCCTCCCTCCCGGAGGCCGCGCCGTGACCCCCCAGGGGCCCGCGGCGCCAGGCGCCGGGCTGACGCCCACCGAGCCGACCGGCCCGCCGGTGCGCATCCTCATGAGCGCCTCGGTCGACGCCGAGTTGCGCGCGGACGCCGAGCGGGCCGCGGCGTCTGGGGGCCGACCCGCCGAACTCCTGCTGTTCAGCGACCACGCGGAGTTCGCGGCCCAGCTGCGTCGCTGCGAGGTCCTGTACGGGCGGATCCGGGCCGGCGAACTCCGGGGCGCCCCGCACCTGCGCTGGGTGCACGCCGGCAGTGCCGGGGTGGATGGCCTCCCCCTGGGGGAACTGGCGGCGGCGGGCGTGCTGCTGACCAACGCCCGGGGGCAGCACGCGGACGCCATGGCCGATCACGCCCTCGCCCTGCTGCTGGCCCTGAGCCGCCGCCTCCCCGCCTTTGTGCGGGCGCAGGCGCGCCGGAGTTGGCAGCCGGCCGGCGAACCGGGAGAGCCGGGGGAGCTGGCCGGGCGGCGGCTCGGCATCCTCGGGTACGGGGCGATCGGGCAGGCGATCGCGGGGCGCGCGGTGGCCTTCGGGATGGAGGTTTGGGCCACCCGCCGCCATGTGGCGCGACCGGCCGGTCCGGGGGTGGCGCGCCTGCTCGGTCCCGGCCGCGGGGACCTGTTGACGCTGCTGGCCGCCTGCGACGACGTGGTGTCCGTGCTGCCCTCGACCCCCGGCACGCGCGGCCTCTTCGATGAGGAGGCCTTCGCGGCGATGCGGCCGGGCGCGCGTCTGATCAACCTCGGCCGCGGCGACCTGCTCGTGGAGGCCGCGCTGGAGGCGGCCCTGCGCTCCGGCGCCCTGGCGGGCGCGGCCTGCGACTGCCTGCCGCGCGAGCCGCTGCCGCCCGAGGCCGGCCTGTGGGCCGCCCCGAACCTGCTGATCACCCCCCACGTGGGGGGGCAGCACCCGGGCTACGCCCAGCGGGGGATGGCCATCTTCGCGGCCAACCTCACCCGCTACTGCCGGGGGCTGCCGCTGCACAACGTGGTCGATCTGGACGCGGGCTACTGAGCGGAGGCGGGGGGCTGGACGGGCCCCCCGGCGGGTCGGGGTCCGCTTCGCCGGGCCGCGGGGCCTCGTGCACCGACCCGGCGGCGACATGGGCCGGGGCGGGGAGGAACTTCCCCTCGGCGCTGGCCAGCAGGCGCCCGTCGGCAGCGCCCGCGCGGAGTTCAGCCGCGCAGGTCCAGAGCCGTCCCCGCTGCCGCAGGACCCAGCCGCGCACGACGACCAGGCTGCCCACCTCGACGGGGGCACGGAAGCGCACCGAGGCCTCCGCCGTCATCGTCAGCGCCCCGTGGCCGAAGGCCGCGTACCACATGGCGTCGTCGCAGAGCGCCAGCACCGCTCCACCGTGGAGCACCCCCGGTAGGCCCGCGAAACGGGGCGTGACGCGCCAGCGGCCCTCCGCCCCGGCCTCGTCGACCTCGAAGCGGAGGCGCATGCCGCCGGGATTCTCGCTCCCACAGACAATGCAGTGCCGCGAGGCCAAGGTCCGCGCCAGAGGACTCCCCCCTCCCCCGCCCCCGGCCGGCACCGCGGTCGGACCCGCCGGGGGACGGCCCCTATGCCTCCGCCAGGAGGCGGCGGCTGCGCTCCGCCGCATCCGCGGCGATGCGCTCGTGGTCGATTCCGGGGAACTCCCCGCCCTCCATCACCACGCGTCCGGCCACGAGCGTCAGGACCACGTCCGCCTCCCGGGTCCCGTAAAGGACTCCCGCGAGCGGGTCCGGCCGCGGCTGCTGGTGCAGTTCGTGGGCGGAAACCAGGATCAGATCCGCCGGCGCCCCGACGGCGATCGTGCCGCAGCCCGGAGGCAGCCGCAGGGCCAGGGCGCCCCCCAGGGTCGCCAGGGCGAGTACCTCGCGCGCGGGCAGCACCGCCGCATCCTGGAGGGTGGCCTTCTGCAGCCACGCCGCCAGCCGCATCTCCTCCCACAGGCCAAGGAAATCGGTGCTCGCCGCGCCGTCGGTCCCCAGACCCACCCGCACTCCCGCAGCCAGCAGGCGCGCCAGCGGGGCCACGCCGGAGCCCAGCTTGGCGTTGCTGACGGGGTTGTGGGCGACGGCCAGGCGCGGGCCGGCCAGGAGACGGATGTCCTCGGCGTCGACGTGGACGCAGTGCGCCAGCAGGCACCCCGCCTCCAAGGCCCCGACCTCCAACAGGAATTGGACGGGGCTGCAGTGGTGGCGGCGCCGGCAGCCCGCGACCTCCGCCCGGGTCTCGGCGACGTGGGTGTGCAGGGGGACCCCCTCCGCCTGCGCCAAGGCGATCGCCTCTTCCCAGACGCGGATCGGGCAGGTGTACTCGGCGTGGGGGGCGATCATGGCCGAGAGCCGCCCCGAGGGACTCGCCCGCACCCGGCGGCACAGGTCCGCGCCCTCTTGCAGGGCCGCCTCCCAGGTGGGGCGCAGGCCGATCACGCCGCGCGCCAGCACGCCGCGGATGCCGGAGGCCTCGACGGCGTCGGCCACGGCGTCCATGTGGTCGTACATGTCCGCGAAGGCCGTGGTCCCGCCGCGCAGCATCTCCAGGCAGCCGAGCATGGCACCGGCGCGCACGTCATCGTCGCTCAGGCGCGCCTCCGCCGGCCAGATGCGCTCCTCCAGCCAGCGCTGCAGGGGGAGGTCGGCCCCGTGGCCGCGCAGGAGGGTCATCGCCACGTGGTTGTGGCAGTTGACCAGCCCGGGCAGGGCCACGCAGCCCGCGGCCTCGACGACGCGCACCCCGGTGGGGGGCTGCAACTCCGGACCCCCGATCGCTGCCACGCGCTCACCGCGCACCAGGATGTTGGCCCGGGCACGCCCGGC
>DAHWHV010000636.1 GCA_027335545.1 Clostridia bacterium | reverse complement strand
AGACGTTGCGCGCGCACAGCAGGCGCCCCAGGTTCTGGGCGTTGAGTCCCAGCGCGTCGTTGGTGGTCAGGCCGATGACCACGGGCCGCCCGTTGCGGAGCTGGGCCTTGGCGGCCATCAGCGGGGCGGAGTCGGTCAGGGCGTTGGCGAGCTTCGCCAGGGAGTTCCCCGTGCAGGGGGCCACCAGCAGACAGTCGCAGGTCCTCTGCGGGCCAAAGGGCTCTACCTCGGGAATCGTCGTCAGTGGTTCACGGCCGGCGGCGGCGGTGACCTGGTCCCACCACCCCTCCGGGTCGCCGTGACGCGTGCTCGTGCGCAGGATGGTCTCCGAGAGAATCGGAATGATCGTGGCGCCCGCCGCCCGGACCTCCCGCATCACCGGCAGCACGAGCCGGAGCGTGTGGTGGGATCCGCAGAGGGCCCAGCCCAGCGTCCGGCCCGCCAGACCCTCGTTCCGCTCGGGCGCGCCGTCCCCGCCGTTGCCGCCAGAGCCTCGCAACCCCTCCATGCCTCTCCCCCCGGTTTCCTGGCCGGCCCCGGCCGTGCCTTTCGTCCCGGGCGTCGGGCTCACGCCCCGCCCCCGTGCCACTCCCGCAACAGGCGCTGCCAGGTGTCCGCCACGATCCCCCCCGCCGTGACCGGATAGAGCCGCCCGGGTATCCCCGGGAGCAGCACCGCCGGCACGCCGGCCAGGCTGGCGGCGCCGAAGTCCGTGCCCCCCGGGGCGGAGGCCACATCCACCACCACGGCGCCGAGCGGGAGGCGGCGCAGGTCCTGCTCGCCCAGAACGGGGGCGGGGACCGTGTTGAACACCAGCGTGGCGGTCGCCAGGGCCTCGCCCCGCCCTGCCCATGGGACGGTTCGGGCCCCGGTCGCGGCGATCCGCGCCGCCTCGGTGGCGTCGCGTGTCGCCACAGAGACGACGGCGCCCCACAGCCGCAGGCGCAGGGCCAAGGCCTGGGCGCAGCGCCCTCCCCCGAGGACGACGGCCTCCTGGCCCCAGACGGTCCGTCCCCCGAGTCGCCCCGCCTCCGCGATGGCTCCCTCTGCCGTGGGCACGGCGTTGAGCGTGGCGAAGGCCTCGCTCGCCGCGTACTGCAACAGCGGCAGCCCGTGGGCGGCGAGCGCCGCGCTCAGCCAGGGTCCGCAGGCGCCCAACAGCCAGGGGGTGCCCGG
The DNA here is from genome assembly GCA_027335545.1 of Clostridia bacterium. The sequence continues at coordinate 767 of DAHWHV010000636.1, read as the reverse complement.
TCGGCACCGCTCCGTCCAGGCGGGATCGACCGGCAGGGGCCCCTCCGGCCGATGCAGGCCGCGGCCCGCTCGGTCGGTGCCCTGGACCGGGCCCAGGACCGCGTCGACCTTGGGGAGGAGACTCGGCAACGCCTCCGCGGACACCGCCTCGGCCCCCGCCGCCATGGCCCCCTGCGTGTCGGCGGGCGGCAGGCCGTGGGTCGCCACGCGGTGGCCCGCGGCCGCCAGGAGCCGCGCCGCCTCGGCCTCCCGTCGGTCGCCGCCGAGCACCGCCAGCGTCCACAGGCCCGTCATTCCCGTCCCCCCTCCCCTTCCCCATCGCTTCAGCCGCCGCAGTATATGGACAGCGCCGAAGGCGCGGTGCTTGTCTGGCCGGTGGAGGCGGGTCCCGGCGGGCGGGGCCTCGCCGTGGGGTCCACCGACCGGGGCCGGGGCCCGCCGGGCGCATCCGACCGCGCCGGATTGGCCGGAGGTGTGTCGTGGCGGCGGCGGCTGGCGCCGGTCGCCGCCGCCACGAGCCTGGCGCCTTGGAGTTGCTCGGCCGCGGGAAGGCGGCTGCGTCGGTGGGGGGCTGCGTCGGTGGGGGGGCTTTTCCGGGGGGGGCTGCTGGAAGATTCGCGGCTCGGCCGGCCGGCCCCGCAGGACGGGCTTCGGCGCGGCGACCGGGGCAGCTCCCGGGGCGGCGGGCGGATGGGTCGGTGGTGCGGGGGGCGGGCGGGCCCCCCGGCCTGGGCCATCCCGCGGCGTCAGCCCGCCGGCCGGGGTGG
>DAHWHV010000633.1 GCA_027335545.1 Clostridia bacterium | reverse complement strand
CCGCCGGCGACCCGCGCGGCCGGTCCCAGACCGGCCGCTGCGGGTCGCCGGCGCTAGAACAAATGCCCCGCCTGCATCGCGAACTGCTCGGCCAGCGGGCCCAGGGCCAGCGCGGGGAAGAAGACCAGCGCCCCGACGATGACCACGGTACCGGCCAGCAGCCCCACGAAGAGCGCCCCGTGGGTGGGGAAGGTGCCGGCGCTCACCGGGACGCGCTGCTTACGCCCCAGCGACCCCGCCATGGCCAGGATCGGCAGGTACATGGGGTACCGGCCGAAGAGCATCGCGAAGCCGACCGTCGCCGCGTACCAGGGGGCCGCGGCGTTCAGGCCGCCGAAGGCCGAACCGTTGTTGCCGACCCCGGAGGCGAAGGCGTAGAGGACCTCGGAGAGCCCGTGCGGGCCCGGATTGGCGATGCCGGCGAGCCCGGCCTTCAGCATCACCGAGAGGGCGGCGAAGATCAGGATGACGAAGCTCGGCACGATCATCCCCAGGACGGACATCTTGACCTCGAAGGCCTGTATCTTCTTGCCCAGGTACTCGGGGGTGCGGCCGACCATCAGCCCGGCCAGGAAGACCGCCAGCACGGCGTAGGCCAGCATCCCCACCATGCCCACGCCCCAGGACCCGAAGATCACCTCACCGGTCATCATGTTGAAGAGGGGGACCAGCCCGCCGATCGGCGTCATACTGTCGTTGGCGGCCGCGATCGAGCCCCAGGAGACGGCTGTGGTCCCGGAGTTGAAGAGCGTGGACATGGCCGGACCGAAGCGGACCTCCTTGCCCTCCATGTTCACCGTGCCCGCTAGGTGGAACTGGCCCAGGAGCGGGTTCCCGACGACCTCGGCGTGGTACATGATCAGGGTCAGGGGGATGAACATCAGGGCCATCGTGGCGTACATCGCCCAGCCCTGCCGGCGGTCCTTGACCATCAGGCCGAAGAGGTAGACGCAGCCCACCGGGATCAGAAAGCCCATGACCAGCTGCACGAACAGCGAGGCCGCGTTGGGCGCCTCGAAGGGGTGCGCGGCGTTCATGTTCATGTAGCCGCCGCCGTTGTCGCCGACCTGCATGATGGAGGTCATGCTGGCGATCGGCCCCTGGGCGATGGTCTGCGTGGCCCCCTGCAGCGTGTGCACGACCGTGTAGGGGCTGAAGTTCTGCGGGCTGCCCAGCCCGACCAGGACGACCGAGCCGACGATCGCCAACGGGACGGAGATCCAGAGGAGCGTGCGCACGAAGTCGCGCCAGAAGTTGCCGAGCGAGTCGGTGTTCTGGCGGGCGAAGCCCCGCACCACGGCCAGGAAGAAGCAGATGCCGGTGATCGGCGAGAGGAACTGCTGCACGGTCAGCCACATCTGGGTCAGGTAGCTCATGGTGCTCTCGCCGCCGTACACCTGCCAGTTGGTGTTGCTGACGAAGCTGACGGCCGTGTTCCAGGCGACCCAGAAGGGCACCTTGGCCAGGTGCGCGGGGTTGAGGGGCAGCGCCTGCTGCAGCAGGATCAGGACGAACAGGACCACGAAGCCGGCCAGGTTCAGGGCCAGCAGGGCCAGGCCGTAGGTGGTCCAGCGCATCTCCTTCTTGGGGTCCATGCCGCAGAAGCGGTAGATAAAGCGCTCGCAGGGGACCAGGACCGGGTCGAGCCAGGTCCGCTCGCCCTCGAAGACCCGGTGCATGTACCTCCCCATGGGGATGGCGAGCAGGGCCATCAGGGCCACGAAGACCAGGAGCTGCAGGACACCTTGGACGGTCATCGCTCGACCCCATCCATAGCCCGTGGTCCGAGCTGAGGGGCCGCGACCCGGGCGGTCGGTGATCGCTCGCCCCGCCCTCCCGCCGCGGGGGGCAGGGCGGGGACGTTGGCGGCCCCATGCGGGAGCGCCAGCCGCGCCCTATTCTGCCCAGGGCACACCACGGCGCGGCAGCGGGGTCCGGGGCCGCGCGGGCCACGGGCCGACCGCACACAGGGAGGTAGTATAGGGTGCGGGTGTAAGCACCGCCTAAGGATCGCCCGGATGCGGGTTAAGATCGCATCAAGACGGTGCTCGGGGGAACGCCCGCGCCGGCGTCGAATCCCCCAGCCGTCCGGAAGCGGGGCGGCGCATGCCACCCTGGCCCTGCGCGCCCCTGGCGACGGCCCCGTTGTGCCCCTGGCGCCGCTGCTACCCCGTTGGCGGCGCGGTCCCGGCCGGAGAGCCGCCCGCCGGTAGGCGCCTAGCCGTGGTGGCGGCAGCGACCCCGGCACCGACACGGACCCCCATGAAGCGCGGAACGGCGGGTGAGTGGAACGGCGGGGCTGCAGGCGTCCGACGCACGACCCGACCAGCGGGCGGCTGGGGCGTCGGCGCCCGGCGGGCCCGGCCCGGCCCGCGGCCACCTCAAGGTCTACCTCGGCTTTGCCGCGGGGGTGGGCAAGACCTACACCATGCTGGAGGATGCGGGACACGCCCGCGCGGCGGGGGTGGATGTCGTCGTCGGCTACGTGGAGCCCCACGCCCGCCCGGAGACCACGGCCCTCCTCCAGGGTCTGGAGGTCGTCCCCACACGCGAGGTCGAGCGGGGGGGGGCGCGCTTCCACGAGTTGGACCTGGAGGGGGTCCTGGCGCGGCACGCCGGCGTGGTGCTGGTCGACGAACTGGCGCACACCAACACCCCGGGGAGCCGGCACGCCAAGCGCTACCAGGACGTCCTGGACATCTTGGATGCCGGGAGCGACGTGTGGTCGACCCTCAACGTGCAGCACCTGGAGTCCCTCAACGACCAGGTGGCGGCCATCACGCACGTCCGACAGCGGGAGACCCTGCCCGACGCCTTCCTTCGACAGGCCGACGCCGAGATCATCGTCGTCGACCTCAGCCCGGAGCAACTGCGCGAGCGCATCCGGCAGGGCAAGGTCTACCCCCACAGCCGCATCGCCACTGCCCTGGAGGGCTTCTTCCGCGCCGAGCGCCTGACCGGGCTGCGTGAGTTGGCCCTGCGCGAAATGGCCCAATTGGTCGAGGGCCGGCGCCTCGAATCGGCCGGAGGTCGGGATTCGCCCCTGGCATCGGGCCTGGTGGCCGTCGCCAACCATTTGTTGATCCTGGCCGCGGCCCGGCCCGGCGACGAACGGATCGTGCGCCAGGGCTGGCGGCTGGCCAGGAGCCTGCAGTGCTCCGCGGAAGTGGTGCACATCGCGTCGGAGGGCAGCCCGGCCGACCCCGCCCAACTGGAGGAGCTGCGCCGCATCTGCGGTGCCCTGGCCCTGCCGCTGCGGGTAGCCCCGGCGCGCACCGGCCGGCACGGGATCGGGGACACGGTGGGGGACCTGGCCAGGGAGTTGCGGGCGACCCACGTGCTCGCCGGGGCGACGCGGGACCGCCGCCTCCCCTGGCGCGGCTCGACGCTGCAGGAGATCATGGACCGGGTCCCGTGGGCGGATTTCGTCGTCGTCGGCGACCCGGCGCGCTGGCAGCCGCAGGGGAGGCGGATCGATTGAGCCCCCTCTGGCTCCTGGCCGTGCCCGTGGCCGCGATCGGCGGTTCCCTGGCGGCGCGGTGGCGGAACCGACCGAGCCCCCGGCAACAGCGACCCTGGCGCCTGCCCCTGCTGGTGCTGGAGGTGGAGGTGGAGGGGGCGGCCCCGCCCCTGCCCGCCGCCGTGGTCGCCCGGGCGGTGGCCGCGACGTGCCTGCTGGTGCCCCCCGGGGGCGCCCTACACGTCCTGGGGGCGGTCCGGGTTCCCCTGTCCGTGCCGTTGGAGGCGCCGCCGGGCGAGGAGACCGAACACATGGCGGCCCTGCTGCAGCAGGTCGAGCGCCTGGCCGGTCGCTCGGGCGTTACCGTATACAGCCATTTGCACCGCGGCCGGAACGTGCGTACCATGCTGCGGGAGACGCTGGGCGGCCTGCGCGCCGACGCCGTGGTCCTGTGCGGCACCCTGTCGCGTCTCGCGGAATTGATGGAGGCGGTCGGCCCCGCGCAGGCCGTCCTGCTACCGGTGTCGGACGAGCTGCCGGGGGGCATCCGCTCCGGCGGGCATTAGGGCGGCGGGGCCGGCGGGGACCGGGCGGGGATCCCCCGCCGGCCCCGCCGCGCCACGGGAGGGGGTGGCCGCCTTGCGCCTGGTGATCATCGGTTGCGGCCGCATCGGGGCCCACATCGCCCGCAGCCTCGCGGCCGAGGGGTGCGACGTCTGCGTCGTGGACTTCGACCCCGCGAGCCTCGGCCGGCTGGGGCGGGGTTTCAGCGGAGAGACCGTGCTGGGGACGGGCTTTGACGAGGCGGTGCTGCACAAGGCCCGCGTGGCGGACGCCGACGCCGTGGCGGTGCTGACCAATGACGACGCCACGAACTTCATCGTGGCCCGGGCCGTGGCCCTGCTCTTCGGCGTCCGGCGCGTGCGCGTCCGCGTCAACGACCCCGAGTTCGCGGGGCTGTACGCCGAACTCGGCGTGGAGACCGTGGACCTGCCGGACCTGGTCCTGGGCTCGGTGCGCGGCCTCCTGTCGCCCCCGGCCCCCCGTCGGTCCCCGTGAGCCTGGCCCGCGGGGGGGGAGCGCGCGGCGCTCGGCGAACCGCGGGCACGGTCCCGTCGGGCGGGCTGCCGGAAAAGCTCGAGGGGTCCCCGTCGGGCGGGCTCGCGGGGACCGAGGCTGCCGCGCACGGGTTCCCGCGGGGGCCGGCCGCACGGCCCACCCACCCGGCCCGGAGGCCCTCCGGACCCGCCGCGCGCCGCGTCCGGATCCGCCCGCCGAGCAGAGGCGCGTCGTGGGAGGCGTCGTTCGTGTACGTGCTGATCATTGGGGGCGGCAAGGTCGGTTTGCACCTGGGCCGGACCGTCCAGGCGCAGGGCCACGAGGTGGCCGTCATCGAGCAGCGCCCCCTCCGGGTCCAGGCCCTGACGGAGGTGCTAGGCGACGTGGTGGTCACGGGCAACGCCACGTTGCCCTCGGTCCTGGACGGGGCCGGTTGCGCCCGGGCGGACGTGGTGGCGGCGGTCACCGGGGATGACGCCATCAACCTGCTGGTCGCCGTCCAGGCGACCTCCCACTTCGAGGCAACGCGGGTCATCGCCCGGCTCAACGACCCCCGCAACGAGCGCCTCTTCCGGCTCTCAGGCATCGAGGCGACGGTGAGCAGCAGCGCCATCCTCGCCGAACTCATCGAGCGCGAGGTGGCCGCCGAACGCGTGCGCACCCTGCTGGCCTTCCCCGGGGGCGGCGTCGCCGTGGTGCAGGTGGACCTCTCGCCCGCCTCCCCCGTCAGCGGCACCCTGGTGCGCGACGTCCCCTGGCCGGAGGGGAGCCTGCTCTTCGCCGTGATCCGCGGGCGGGAGGTCCTCGTTCCCGGCGGGGGCACGGGGTTGGTCGGCGGCGACCGCCTGCTGCTGGTGGCGCCGGCCGAGGCGGAGGGGCCGCTGCAGGCGCTGCTGGCCCCCGAGGGACGCTGAGGCCCGGTCCCCCACACCCGGGGCGCGCTCCCACCGCGCCACCCGCCCCACGCGGCGCTCCGGCCGCCCCCGGAGCGGTCGCTACCGCTTCAGTCCGCCGGCCCGGTGGGTGGCCGGCGCCGCGCGCGGCCGCCGGCGGCGAAGGCCAGCAAGCAAACGGCCGCCAGGGCCCAGAGGGCGTCGCCGAGGCCCCGGCCGCCGGGGGTGCCCCGCAGGGAGGCGCCGGCGAGCAGCAGGGCGCCGCCCCAGATCGCCCAGCCCAACGCACGGGCGCGCTCCCCCTGGCGCCGCACCTCGCGCAGCAGCGGCGACCAGTCCACGGGCAACTGCCAGTCCCCACGCGCCAGGGCCTGCAGCGTCCGATCCAGGTGGGCGGGGGCCGTCAGCGTATCCCGCAGCACGCCGACGACCTCGGGCCCCGCCGCCCCGAGCAGGGAGGACGCGAGGCCCTCCAGGGAGGGGCGGCCGGCCCCGCTCGGCCCGGGGCCGCCGGCGCGCGCCGCGCCTAAGAGGCCTTGCGCCGCACCGGCGTCCAGGTAGCGCAGGGCCGCATCCATCAGGAGCCGGAAGAAGCCCTCGGACCCGTCCCCGCCCTCGTCCCCGCGGCCTCCGGCGGGCAGGAGGCGCTCCACGATCCCGGCCAGCATGCCGAAGCCCCGGCCGAGCATCGTGTAGCGGGCCTGGAGTTGGAAGGGATGGGAGTAGAGAAACTCCCGCATCTCCTCCCCGAAGGCATGGAAGCCCTCCCCCCCCGGCGGCCGGTGTTCCAGGCCAAGGATGCGGTCCACAGCGAAGGCCATCGCCCGCCGCAGCAGCACGCGGTCCGTTCCGGGGCGCACGAAGCCGAGGTCGATGGCGGCTTGGGTCACGAGGTCCACGTCGCGTTGCAGGACCCCGCGGAAGAAGAGGCGCAGGGCGGCGCGATCGCCCGCCGCCAGAGAACCCATCATTCCGAAGTCCACGTAGGTCAGCGCGCCGTCGGGCTGCACGAAGAGGTTCCCGGGGTGCGGGTCCGCGTGGTAGAAACCGTCCCGCAGCAGTTGCTGCATGAAGCTGCGCAGCAGGCGGCGCGCCAGCCGCCCGGGATCCACCCCGGCGGCGCCCAGCGCCGCCGTGTCGTCGATGCGCAGGCCGCCCACACGCTCCATCACCAGCACGGTGGGCCGGGTCCACTCGGGGTAGACCTCGGGGGCCCGCACCCACGGGCTGCCGGCGAAGTTGGCCCGGAAACGCGCCGCCCGCTCACCCTCGGCCACCATGTCCAACTCCGCCCGGGAGGTGGCGGCGAACTCCGCGTGCACGGCCAGGAGGTCGAAGCGTCGCCCCCAGGCGGTGTGCCGCTCCGCCCAGCGCGCGGCGAACCGGAGCGAGGCGAGGTCGGTGCGCACCAGGCCCTCGATGCCGGGGCGCAGCACCTTGATGGCCACCTCGCGCCCGTCGGGGAGGCGGGCCGCGTGCACCTGGGCCAGGGAGGCCGCGGCGAGCGGCTCGCGCTCGATCGCGGCGAAGACCTCTTCCGGCCGGCGGCCGTACGCCTCCTCCAAGCGCGTGGCGACGGCCGCCCAGGGCAGCGGCGAGACGATGTCCTGCAGCGGGGTGAGTTCGCGCGTGAACGCCTCGGGCAACAGGTCCGCCCGCGTGCTGAGAAACTGGCCCACCTTGATGATCAGGCCCTGCAGCCCGAGGGCGACCCGGCGGATGCGGGCCCCCTGGCGCGCGTACACCCCCGCCTCCCGCCGCCGGGCGACCTCGGCGCCGCGGACCCGGCGCACCACGGCGAGGGCCGCGAAGTCCAAGGCGATGCGCACGCACAACCAGAGCACGCGGGCCGTGCGCAAGGGGCCCGCCCGCGGCAGACGTGCATCGTTCAGGCCCTACCCCTCCAACGGATCCGCCGGGGCGGCCGCCGAGGGGACAGAGGCGTCTTCATCCTCTTCGTTCCACACGGCGAAGGCCTCGCGCAGCTTGGCACGGAAGCGCCGCCGCCGCTCCCGCCGCCTAGCGGCCTGCGCGGGGTCGCCGCCAGCCCCGGAGCAGCCACACGCACCGTCGCCGGCGCCAGCCCCCGAGCAGCCACGCGCGGCACCCGTGAACAGGAAGCGGAAACCCAGGAGTTGCAGCAACCAGCAGGCGAGACGGCACATGGGTCATCCCTCCACCACGGAGCCTACCAGAGTCGGGCGCCCCGCCCAAGCGGGGCCTGCCCGCTCCCGCGCCCGGCGGGGCGGTGGTCCCGGGCGGGCGGGCCGGGGCCCTCCCCCGGCACGCCCCTCACTTGGGCTTGTTGGCGGCGGCCTGCGCCGCCTCCACCTTGCGCCACTCCCGCTCCCAGAGGGCGAGGACCCGCTGGTGCTGGGCCTCCAGGCGCACCAGGTCGTCCATCGTGTTCAGGGCCGCCAGCACGCCCACCTGGGCGGTGCCGAGGCGCGGGTTGAGCTTGGCGATCTCGCGCATCCGTTGGTCCACCCGGGCGGCCAGTTCCTGCATGTAGTCCGCGGGGGCGTCCCCGAGCATCCGGTGCTCCTGCCCGTAGATGCGCACGACCACCCGGTTCCCTTTGCGCTCGGCGTCGCCCGGGCCGGTTGTCCCCGGTGTGCGTTCGGCCACCGCGCTCGTGCCCCCTTGATGGTGTCGAAATCGCACGGGGCTCCGCGCCGCGCCCGGCAGCCCACCCCTGTGGCCAGGTGGGCCACGCCCGCCGGACCGGGGCCGACGCCCCTGCTGGGCCCCCGCCGCCCGGCGCCAACAGGGGAATCGGCACTGCTTGTGTCGCTGCGGCACGGCTTCGGCCGGCACCCCCGGATTCCTGCACCCCGCCGGCCGGCGCGGGGTGAGCCCCGGGGCCGACATAGGCCCGCACCCCGCCCACCCAGGGGCCCCGGAGGCGCTGGAGGGTTCCTCGGCGCGACCGCCGCGGGAGCACGACGCCCGGACGCGCCCGTGGCGCCGGGCGACCGTCGCGGGCCGCGGTGGTGGAGGCATCGGCCCCCCACGCCCGGCGTATCCCTGCGCCGGCCGACCGCCCACAGTCGGGCCGAGCCCTCGGGGCCCCGGCCGGGCCCTCACCCCCCCGCGGCCTCCTCCCAGGCGGCGTACAGCGCGTCCAGGTCGGCCCTGGTCCGCTCGTAGCCGGTCACGGCCGCGGCCGCGGCCTCCCCGTCCTGGTAGAGCGCGGGATCGGCCAGGCGGGCCTCCAAGGTGCGCAGCGCCGCCTCCGCCTCG
>DAHWHV010000631.1 GCA_027335545.1 Clostridia bacterium | reverse complement strand
CTGTCCCGGGGCGGCGTGTCCACGGACCACCGTCCCGCCCGTCGCCCCGCGTCACGACCCGCCCCGCGCTTCACGACCCCCCCGGCCACGGCTGCCCCTTGGGGCCCCGCGTCGGCACCAGGATTGCCCCCACGCAGTGATCCGCTCGCTGGTAGCACTGCTGCAGCGTCCTGTGGGGATGGTATTTGCACACCCACCATGGCGTCGGGGGGCCACAGTGCCCGCCTCCACAGGCGCCGGTGCAGCCGCCACCGGAGGGCGGGGTCTGCGTCGGCGGTGTGGTCTGGCGGTGCTGCGGCGGCGTGGTCGTGTGTGGGTTGCATTTCAAGGCGAGGTTCGCCATCGAGGTGTTCACAGAAAACGCGTAGTTCCACTCAGACACGCGCCACCGGACCTCACCGGGCTTGGACGCGAGTTCCAAGTTCACATACAGCGTCCCGGGCGCAAGGGAATTGACCAGCGCCCCAGCGGACGACGCGGGATAGCCCTCTCCGGTCAGCACCTGGCCGAACGTCGGCTGTTCCGCCCACAGGTTCGTCGGCCACACGGCCGCGGGCGCGTTGGACAGGTCCACGCGCGACGACTGGATGTAGCCGTCCTGCTGCAACGTGCCCAGGAACGCCGCACTGCCGGGGTAGGGGCGCCCGATGCCCCCGCTGTACTGCGGCACGTGGGACGGCCACACGACCTGCCACGGCTGGCCGTGGGCCCCCGCGGACAACGTGGCGCCGCACACCGACGCGGCGCCCCCGCCCCCCCGCGTCCCCGCCAAAGCGAACGCGGTATCGAGCGCGTAGGCCGCGCTGGACTGCGTCACCGTGACCGTCATCGAATGAACCTGGAACACCTCTCCGTAACTCGTCGGGACCACCTGCACCAGCGCGTTCCGCGTCAGGTCCTGGGAAACGATGTGGAGGGCGCCGAAGCCGGGGGCGGGGAGCGCCGGGGGCAACCCGATTTTGATGCCGGTGCTCGACACCGAAGTGCTCCGCGAGGAAGTAGACAGCCCCAACTGCGCCTCCGCCTGCGCCCACTGTGCCTGTGTGAGGTGCGAGGGCAGGAACCCCTGCTGCTGCATTTGTGTGATGTACGGCCTGGTGTTCACTACAGGAGGCGGGGCGCTGTTGTTGGTGTAGGCGGAATACACCGCAAGGCCCGCCATCAGGGCGAACAGGGCGGCGCCGACCTTGCCGGCGGTGGAGTGCCAAAGCTTCTTCGGCCAGGACCACACGGACGCCACCCCCTTTCATCCGCCGTGCGGGAACGGGCTGAGATTCGCCGACGGCCCCAGGACGTTCCCCGAGGGCGGGTGGACGTAGCCCGGATAGGTCCTCGCGTTGGTGGGGACGATCCGCCAAGAGAACGTCGTGCCCGCCTTCACCGGCGAACGCCGCGTCAGCGAGTAGTTACCAGCGGACGCCCACACCCTTCCCCCGCCCCCAGACAGGGATTGCAGACCGGGGGCGGGGTGAAAGGGCCCCGCTATGGTGAGATAGGGCTGTTTCGAAAACAGGCCCACCCAGAGCCCCTGTGTGGAAAATGCGGGCATGGTCCACGTCTGTACGGCGTCAAAGTTATCGGGCACACGGTACACCACCACCACCCAGTAGCCATAGCCGCTGTTGGCGGGGATCGCCACCGGCACCGTTACATCGCCCTTCTGCACCCGGAGAGCCGCGCCGTCAAACGAGTTCAGGTGCGCGTTGTAGGCCCCGGGCAGCACCGGCACCCTGAGAGAGGCTAGGGGGTACCCGCTGCTGTTGCGGAGGCCCAGAAATTCCACCACAGACTCCTTGTCGCCAGCGAAGCCATACTTGAACAGCATGCCCTGCAGCCCCACGTCCTGCATCGTCCCCGGCCCGGCGGGCGCCCGCAGCAGGCCGCTGGAGTAGTCGTGAGCGATCTTCGCCGTTTCGTTCACCGGCTGGCCGACGGGCGCCACCACCCGCTGCGTCGTCGTCGAGCCGGTGGCGGACTTGACGCGAACGAGCACCGTCTTCTCGCCGCCGCTGGTGATGGAGGGCGGCGCGGGCAAACCCTTCGCGGCGGCCTGCGCGGCCGGCGAGGGCCCGCCCGTGGTGGCGTAGATGGCGTTCCAGCCCGCCAGTTGCGGATGCACGACCACCGACCACACCCCGACCCCGAGAACCACGCAAAACGCAAGCGCCATAACGGGGATCGTCCAGGCCCACCTACCGAGAAACCCCAGAATCCGCGACGCCATCCTGTCCCCCTCCTCTGCGGTTCACCGGGGCGACCGCCCCGGTGCCACTACGCCGCCGCCCCGTGCGGGGTGGTCGCCGGCCCCGCCGCCGGCACCCCCCCGCCGCACAGCGCCGGGTGGCCCGCCGCCGCGCGGTACGCCCCCACGATGAACCCGCCGGTAGCCGACGGCGGGGCGTTCGGCGGGCCCCACGGGGAGGTAGCCGTCGGCAGCCCGACGGGCGCAAGGACGCCGTGCGGGGACACCCGGCAGACAGGCTGCCAATTCAACCGCGACAGGGGCACCCAAGCCCCCCCGTCCAGTGAAGCTGCTGCCGCCAGCACCTGCACCGAGTAGGGGGCGGCGAACGGTTCGAAGGTGCCTGGGTGTGCCGGCCTCCCCGGGTCCTCGACAAACCACCCCGCCGTCCAACCGTTTGCGTGGCACGGGACGCACCGCCCGACGGAGAACACCCCCCGGGTGATGTCCGATACCTGCAGGGTCCAGCGTTCCGCCCCCGCCCGCCGCACGGTCACGGTCACGCGATCGCCCGGCAACGCCTCCAACCGGACGACCTGCTGGTTGGCGGTGTGGCGCGTGAGGGGGCGCGACGAGCCGGGGTACGCCTCCCACCACGCCCTGCCGCCAATGTGGTAAGGCCATCCGTCCTGGAACCACATAGAGGTTCCCGCCTGCATCAGGGCGCCGTGGTGCCCCGTCACGCCTACTCCTGCCCAGATGTCGGAGTCTGAGAACCCGTGGTGAGGCGTCCACGACCACGCCCCCGGCTCGATGAATGTCATCCGCGCGCCAGTGAACCGCTGCCCGGTGGGGGCGGTGGCGAGGTACCCGGCCGCCCATCGCTGGTGCGCCGACCGCCAGATGCGGTGGTCCTGCGCCGCCTTCAACCAGGCGGGGGTGACCGGGGCGCTGGGCGCCGCGGCAGTTGACACCGAGGCGCGGCCCATGTGCCAGGCCACGTACACCGCCACTGCCCCCAGGAGGTAGATGCCCAGCAAGCACCCGAACAAGGTCCAAAAGGCGAGGGGGCGCCTCGGCCGGCGTTCCCCCGCCCCCCCGACCACCGCCGCCATCGCCACCACCCCCTATCGCGCCTTCACCGCCCCCCCTATGGAGCGGGGTTGCCGGGGTTGCCTCCGAGGAAGCCCCCGGAGACACCACCGGCGAGGACCTGGATGCCCGTGACCTGCCCCGCTGCGTCCAGCGTGAGCGTGAGCCGGTCGCCGACGGCCACGGTGGCCGCCTCGCGGGCCACCGCCGCAGACCCGTCGAGGTAGTAGGCGGTGGACCCGATGGTGACGCTGCCGGCCGTGACCGCCGCCACCGTGCCGCTGACGGGGCCGGGGACGGTCGGGGCGGGGAGGACCCGCGGCGCAACGGGCGCGCCCCGGGCCACGGCCGCCGGCCGCAACTGCTCCGCGCGCTGCAACAGCACAGCCAACTCGGCGCGGGAGATGGGCTGGGAGGGGAGGTAGACCTGTCCCAGCAGCCCCGTGAAGAGCCCCGCAGATTCGTCGGCGGCTGCGGCCGCCTGCGCCCAGGACGGGGTGGCCGTGCCCCGCGGGAGCGGGGCGAGTTCCGCGCGGACCTGGGCGGGGGGCACGGCCGCGAAGGCGAAGGCCCGGTCGATGACCTCGGCCGCCTGTGCCCAAGTCACCAGCCCGCCCGCGTCGAATCGCCCGCCACCGACGCCGAGCATGATGTGCTTCGCGTAGGCCGCCTGCACGTCGGCCCGCGCCCAAGCCGGGATCGCTGCCTGGTCGGTATATACCGACACCGCCGCGCTACCGTGCGCCGGCGTGGACCACCCCAGCAGCCGCCCGAGCATCGTCGCCACCTCGGCCCGGGTGACGTTGCCGTTGGGTTGGATCTGGCCGCCGCCGACCCCACGGAGCACCCCCTGCACCACCAACATCCGCAGGGCGGACCCGGCCCAGGGCGCCCGCGAGTACCCGTGCAGCGCCGACCCGGACGCCGCCGACCCGGCCTGCGGCACCACCGACCCGACCGCCGACGACCCCGACGCCGCCGCCGGCCAAGACGCCACCGGAACCGGCACCACCCGCGGAGCCAGCCACAGCGTCGGCGGCGTCCACCCGGCCGGGGGCGCGACGCCCGCCGACCCCGCCGACCCGGCCTGCGGCACCCCGTCCGCCAGCACCATCGGACCCGCCATCGCCATCAGCGTCACCCCGACGACCGCCCCGACGACCCCCCGCACCACCCGCATCATCGTCACGGGGACCACCTCCCGTCTTCCCTGAACCCTGCCGCGCCTCCGTCCCGCGCGCGGGGCGCCTCCGGGGCCTACTCCCCAGGGGTACCCCACCAGCGACCCTCGCCGCGCCGCCCCGCACCCACCACCGCCAGCGGAAACGTCTAGGGATACCCTAGCGGGGTCCACGTAACCCAGCCCACCCCTCGCCGCTGCATCGCTACTGCGACAAGGGCCCATGCCACCATCACCCACCGCCAGTGTACCATACTCCGTACCGCACCATCCACCGCACCCCTCCACCCTCCCTCCGCGCCCCGTCGCACCCCGCTTCCCAGCCCCGCGAACCTGCGTCTCCGGTGGGTACTCCGGGGGGTATGGTCAGGACGGTAGGCCGAAGACCCTCCTGGCGACCGCCGCCGGGTGCCCCGTCTCCACCCCAACCAGCCCCTGGGCGAGGGCAGCGATGCGCTGGCGGCGGGAGTCGTCCGGGGTCGCGTAGGACACGGTGGGGCCGCTGCCGCCGCCCCGCCACTCCGCCCAGGATTGAAGCCGCGCCTGCACCTGGGCGAACGTGCGACCGGGCAAGTCCAGGTCGTACACCACTGCCTCGCGCCCCGACGCCGACCGCGCCTGCGCCCAGGCACCGGACGGTGCCTCATGGCCTCCTCGGGGCGGCGGGTCGGGGCGCACGGTCCAGGTCCCGCCTGCCTCCAGCACCGGGAGCAGAGAGAAGTACGCCTCCGCCACCGCAACCACCGCACCAGCGACCGCAGCCGCCGCCCGCTGCGCCGCGCCGGTCAACGGGGTTGCACCAAGCGCGGTCGCCGCCTCGATCCCGCCAGGCGCCAGCGCCAGCAGCCGGGCGCCCCGCTTCGCCCCCGGCAATGAGGCGGGGTTCACGTGCAGGACCTCAATCAGACCGCGCGCGCGCAGGGTCGCCACGCGCTTGCGGCCCGCGGCCTCCGAACCACCGAACAGCGCCCCCTCGACCAGGGACGCGGGGGCCAGGGTCGTATCGGCCAGGGCGCGCAGCAGCCTCTGGTCCCTCGCGGTCAGGGTCGCCAGGTCGTGCAGGGTCGTCGTCGCCAATGGGACCACCTCCCCTTTGCGGCGCCGTCACGGGCGCCATCCGGCGTCATCGGGACTGTGCCCAGCGTCTACAGCGCCAGGCGATGACGGCGCCATCACGGGCGCCATCGGGGTGGCCTCCACCGGAACCTCCATGCCCGCCGCCGCCAACGCCGCCACCAGCGACGGGTCGTACTTCACCGGGGCCTGCCGCGCCCACCACCGCACCACGGACTCCACGGTCCCCCTCTCGACCCACGGGCACTGCACCCGCACCGGAGCCCGCGCACCGGGCAGCGCCAACAGCGCATCGCCCCGGCCGCCCAACGCTTCGGCGCCGTCCTGGTCGAGGATGATCCGGGAATCCAGCGACGACTGAACCGCTAACGCCAACCGCGCCGGGGCGTTGGCCTTGACGAGCCCCGGCAAGACATCGACGACGGGGCGTTGCGTCGCCAAGACGCAGTGGATGCCCGCCGCGCGGGCCTTGGCCAACAGGCGGGCCAACTGGCGCTGCACCTCCTCGCGTTGATCCTTCTTCCCGGCGAGCATGGTGTCCGCGATCTCGTCCGCCACCACGACGATCCGCGGCAGCGACCGTGAAGCCGTGCGGTTGTAGCCCGCGAGGTCCACCACGCCCGCGCCCGACAACAGCCGGTAGCGTCGATCCATCTCCGACGACAACCAGGTCAGCAGCGCCACCGTCGCCGGGATCTCAGTGATGCACGGGCAGAGGAGGTGCGACAGCCCGTCGTAGGCACTGAACTCTGTCCACTTTGGATCTACCAAGGCCAGGCGCAGCGCCGTTGGCGGCAGGCGCAGTACTAGAGACGTAATCAGCGAGTGCAGTGCCACGGTCTTCCCACTACCAGTCGCACCCGCCGCCAAGAGGTGCGGCAGCGAGGCTAGGTCGGCGACCACAGCGCCACCCGCAGTGTCCACCCCGAACGCGACGGGCAGCGCACCCGCCGCCCCGCGGCACTCCGACGTACCGACCACGGATCGCAGCGCCACCGGGGCCGGGTGGTCCCGTGGCACTTCAATGAGGACGCAGCCTGGTGTGTTCGGGGACGCCGCCAGCCGGAGCGCCGGGGACGCCAACTCAATCGACAGGTCCGTCTGGAGGCGCAGGACCAGCGACCCCCGCACCCCGCGCGGCGGGCGGATGGTGACGGCGATGGCCGCTGGCCCCACGTCGCAACCCACCACCTCCGTGCCGGGCACGTCGAGCGCGCCAAGCGCCGACACCACGCGACCGGCGACCGTCCGCCCCTCGTTCGGGCGGCCCACGCCGCGGGTGGGCGCCGGTAGCAGCGTCAGCGGGGGGCACCCCTCCACCAGCGGCGCGGCCAGGTCAACGGCGGGCGGCGCGTCTTCCTCTTCGTCGTCGCCATCCCCGTCACTCGGCGCGGCGCCCCGTGACCCCGACAGCGACACACGCAGCCCCAGGCTGCCCTCCGCGTGGACCTGCGACGGGTCCACCCCCAGCGTCGGCGCCGCCGTCTCCCGCACGACCGTCCGCCAAGCCGCAAGGGTGGCGGGGGTCGGTGCCGCCAGGTACTGCACCGTGAACCGCGCCTCGCCGGGCCCCACGACCTCGGGCGTCACCAGCAGCAGCGGTTCCCGGGTCCTCTCCGTGAGCCGCCGCACCACCTGCACGGCCAGGGCCGGCACCGCCGCCGCCGGGGTCATCTCCCGCCGCGGAACGTCCCGCCACGCGGCCCCCCCCGCCGCCGCGATGGCATCGACCAAGCGCCGAGCCGCCGCTGCCGCCCAGCGCCGTGTCTCGTCCTCCGCACGCCGCGCCGCCGCCTCCTCGCCCCGCGAACGCAGCCGACCCGCCACCTCCGCGCCTCTGGCTTCAAGGGCGCCGCCGCGCAGCACCACCCGCCGCGCCCACGCCAGTGCCAACTGCGGCGCCTCACGGAACGTGAACTCAAGGAACCCCCACCGCCCACGCCACCGCACGCCCGCCGCCCGCAAGTGCAGCCGATAGGCGCCGTACAACCCGCCAAGTAGCAGCAGACCCCAGGTGTGCGCCACCGCCCCGAGGACCGTGCGCGTCTGGAGCTGCACCACCAGCGGCCACGGGGCCGCCCGGCAGGACGCCACCCACGCCGCGCCGTTCATTTCGGCCCCGGCACCGCACCACGCCCACCACCAGGCGTGCGAGAGGAGGGCGATGGGCGCCGTCACCAGGACCACGTAGGCGGCCCACCTGGCGCCGGGGGGGAGCGGCGCCACCGCCTCGCCCACCCATCCGCTCACCCACCGCCAGGCCGCCGCCGCACCCGCGCCCACCGCCGCCGCCACCTCGCCGAGATGGGTGCCGATGTAAAACACAGCGGCGCCCATCGCCACCCAGCCCAGCAGCGACATCTCCTCACACCCCCTCCCCCACCGCCCTACCTACACCGCCAGTATACCCTACCCCGTACCGTGCACTCTACCACACCCCGCCGTCCTCCCACCCCAACCCCCGTCGTGCCTCGTTTTGCGGGGTCCTGGGGGACGCGCTTCGGCGGGGATACCCCTGGGGGTATGGTCAAGGGCGGGCGGGCGCCGAGAAAAACGGGTAGAGGACCGCAGCGATCCCCGTCGTCGCCTGGCAGAAGTCGCCAGCGGTCAGGCGGCCACACGCCGCCCGGAAGGCGTCGGGAGTGCAGTAGAGGCGCGCCGCCCCTGCGACGTACCGAACCACCCACTGGGGAGTCAGGGCCGGGGGGCCGTCGTCCCGGGACACCGCCGCCTCCACCAGGGGCCGGAGTCGGTCGAGCAGCGGCGGGTCGGCCACCACGCCAAGAGTGCGGAGCCAGGCGGCCAGGGCCTCCATCGTGGTGGCCGCCACCCCGGCGTCCACCGCCTCGGGGGACGCCTTCACGACGGACGCGGCGGGGGGGGCCGGGGACCGGGGCACGACGGGCACGGGTGCCCCCGGCGCCAAGGGCACGACGGGCGGCGGCGGGGGGGTAGGGGGCGGGGCGACAGGAACCCGGGGCGCGGGCGCAGCGGGCGGGGCGGGGGCCTCGGGGCTGGGAACCGGGGCCGGCGACCGCCCCCGGATGTACAGCGCAACGATGTCTACTACGTCGTCTGCGTCGACTGCTGCCAATTCCGTTCCCTCCTTACGTCACCCTCGCCACATCACCCTCGCCGCACGGGACAGATCTTGCCGCGCCCGCGCCTCGGCCTCGGGACCGTCCCCGTGGTGAACCACGAGCAACCAGCCCAGCAGCGCCCCAGGGTCCACGCCGCCCCGCAAAGCCAGCACCAGCCCTGTCCGGCGCCTGTGCGCGTGGTCGAGATCCGCCAGGCAGCGCCGGGTGTAGGCGTCGAGCGCCCGCAGGGTCTGCAGCGCCCGCTCCGGGTCCATGGGGGCGACGCCGTCGGCCCTCTCCTCTGCCGCCCGCGCCGCAATCCCCCTCGCCTCCCGAGCCCCACCAGGCAGCATCGCCTCCAGCCGACGCGGCACATCGGCCCCCTCTATGACCGCCGGCCGGTGCCCCGCCGCCAGCAGGTCATCGATCCCCTTGCCGTCCGCCTCGTCCCACTGCTCCAGCGCCACCTCAACCCCGGACTCCGCCTGCAGCGCCCAGGCCAGGGCGTACAACGCCCGCGCCACGGCGGGCTTGCGACCGGCGTCCGCGTCGAAGGAGAGCAGCACCCGCCGGGCCCCGAGGTAGCGCAGCACGGGCAGCGCCGACCGCCAGGCCCCGACGCCGGGCACCGACACCGTGCGGACGCCGCCCAGCAAGAAGGCGATGTCCGACTTCAACTCCCCCTCTGTGATGCGCACGGTGGATGGGTCGCGGATGGGTGCCGGGGGCAGCGGCAACAATGGCACGTGCGCCGGCGCTCCCGGGCCGGGCCCGCCCCAGCGCGCCGACGAGGCGTAGACGTAGCGCGGGCCCGGGGGCAGCCCGCCATCCGCCGAGTCGCGCCGCACCTTCAGCGCCACGATGCGCCCCGGCACGTCCCGCACCGGGATGAGCAGACCGGGGTGCGCCGACAGGACCCACACCGGAGCGCCGCCATCAGCGGGAGGCCGCCGGCGAAACCCCGGCACCCGCGCCAGCGCCGCCCCGACCGCCCGCTGCGCCGCCGCCCCCGCCGCCAGGGCGCCCGGGAGGCCGGACAGCGTCCGGTAGCCCCGCAGTCGCACCTCGACATCGGGCAGCCCGCGGCGGACCAGCGCGACCCGGTGCGCGTCGGACAGCGCCAGCGCGTGCATCGCAGCGCGGTAGGCCCGGTCCAATACCTCGGGCGGCGTGGCCTCGACACGCTGTGCTGGACCAGCGCCCCCCGACGGCCCGGGCGCGGGTCGTGCCACTCCGGAGGGTGTGGGCGCCAAGCGATGAACCCAGTACTCCACCCCCGCCCGGTCCACGCGCCGCACCCCGCCCTCCGCGACACGGCGACAGAGGGCCACCGTCCCGTCGGACGACAGGGAGCACCAGTCCGGCTTGCCGCAAATTGGGCAGGGCTGATCCGGGGTGGCGCTGTGCCAAGCGGACGGGGGAAATGTGGCAGCCACGGGGACCGCCTCCTTCCAGTTTTTCGGGGGTTTCTGGGGGTGGCACAGGCGTGTCACAGGCGTGTCACAGGCACCCCTGTGACACCTCACCCCTTGGCGCCCAAGGCGTGGGGAGGGGTGTCACAGGAGGAACAGGCACTTTCGCACTTTCCCCCCCCCCTGCGCGTGTGCGCGCGTGCGCGCGCGCAGGCGTATAAAGTCGGTTTTTGCCTGTTCCTCCTGTGACAGTTCGGTTCATCCCTAGAGCCCCAAGGGCTCTACTGTCACAGGCACGCCGGTTTTGCCCGTGCCTAGCCCGTGACAGCCCGTGACACCCCGGGGCGGGGGATATGGACGGCCTCAGACAGCGGAATCGAGCAGCCCTCCCGCCCCTCCACCTGGACGGCACAGCGCGGGTCCAGCACCACCCCACGGACGACCCGCACCCGCGCGCCACCCACTACCCGCATCTGGACCTCCGCCGCGTATGCAGGCTTGGCCGCCGCCCAACGGACCCAAAACTTCGCAGCCCCCACCACTCCCCGGCCCGTCGCGGCAGCCCACAACGCGAACGCGCGGTATAGGGTATCCTTGGAGATCTCGTCCCCCGGCGCCTCGACCAGGACCTCCTCGATAAAGGCTGTCACCGCGTCATTCTGCGCGCGAAAAGCCTCGCGCGCGGAAATCATCGACGCCGATTCGGCGAAGCGGCCCTCGGCGCGTAGGCGCATGTATGCCTGTATGCAGCTCCACGCGAGCCGTGGCAGCGTCATCGGATCGGCGAGCAGCGTCTCCAGGATCCCCGGGTCGCGCAGGGCGGCGTCGGCCCCACCCTCGCGGAAATCGCGCGAAAACGTGAAGATCATCGCCCGCCGGTAAAATCCCCACGTGTGGTCGCTCGCACTGAACAACTCGTTCGAGGAGACGATCGATTTCGCGCGGTTCACAAACTCGATGGGGGTCTTGTGTTTTATGTCGGCGTGGATGATGTCACCGCCAGACAAGGTCTTGATGGCCGACGTGTCTTTGACCAAGGTTGCGGACATGTCTCCGACGAGGTTGACCATCTTCCCGTAGAGGTTGGATTTTTCGAAACGGTGCTCCGACAAATCCTGGAAGGGGATTGACGCGGAGAAACCGCGAAAAAGGGCCGCCAGCACCAACAGCAGGCGGCTTTTTCCATTTTCGCCAACCCCAACCAAGAGTGCATACTTCTCCTGGCTGGGGGCACCCGGGACCATAGCATAGCCGAGAAATTGCAGGAAAGGCAGCACCTCCTCGGCCAACAACAAGGTCGCCAAGAAGCGATCAATCGGCCCGGGCGCGGGGTCGGGGTGCCACTCACAGGACACATGCATGGTCATCAGGTCGTCTGGCCGCCCCGGTCGAAGCACGAGGGACGGAATTTCGAGGACGCCGTTTTCGAAAACCGCGATTTCGCGAGTGTTGAGATTTGCTAGGGCCCACCTGTCGGGCCGATGCGCCAGTATGCCGATGAGTTGTCTTACGGCGACCGCGCGCCGGGCGGTAGCCGCCGCGGGGGACACCACGCTCTCGATGATGCGCGTGACTAACTGCTCTACCTGCGCATCACACATTTCTGTGTAGCAGTGTCCAGCAAACACGAGGAGCCGCGATTGGGTGTAGATGGCGGAAAAATAGTCAATCACGGAGTGCGCCATCGCCGCATCGATGAAATCCTCATCCCCGTCGTCTGACACCACATACCCTACGCGCGCGTGCGTGTAGACCTCCCGGATCGCCGCATCACCAAACGGGTCCTCTCCCCGGGCAGCGATGTCAGCGGCGGACGGCGGGGTCGGGGCCTCGTGCCCGTCCCCCCGCCGGAGGTCGTCTGCGGCATCCCTCGGATCGACGGTGGCGGCGCCGCCGGCCACGCCCCCGCCCAGCAGCACCCGCAGGACGGGGCGGCCGTGCGTGGCGGCCATCGCCCCCGCGCCGCCGACGCGGATGTGCCGAGCGGCGGCGCCCAGCGTGACCGTGACCGGGGCGGCGCAGGCCACGGCGGCCGTGCCCATGGCGCCCAGCACCCACCCCGCCGCGCCCAGGAACCCCAGGGGCCACGACGCGGGGTCCGCGAGGTGCAGCGCCCCCAGGAGGACCGGCCACACGGCCACGCCCGCGGCCACCGCACCCGCGAAGTTCGACGCCACGCGCCACGCGGCGACCCGCGGGCGGCGTTGCGGCGCCGCGCCGCACGTGATATAGTGAGGGTACACACACGATTCCATGGTCCGCCTCCTCCTCTCGCCGCCCGGGGTTGCTCCCCCGGGCGGTTTCCATTTTCGGGCAAACCAACGAAAACCCCCACCGGCTTACCGGGGGGCGCGGGTCGTGTCCATCGTCCTGCGGCGGGGGAAATCAGCGGACCAGGGACAGGATGATTGTGGCCGCCGCCAGGAGTAGAGGTACCAGGACCACGACGTTCAGCCCGCCGCCCCCCTGGGCCGGGGCGGGACCCGCAGACACGGTGGGACGATGGGACCACGCTCCCAGGTCGAGCGCAGTGCAGCCGCCCGTGCGGGGTGTGGTGGCCATGACGGCGGCTAGTGTGGGCTCCGCCCGGCGGAGATCGACCAGTACCGCCCCGGGCGCGTCGTAGTCCGCCCCCGACCGCACGATCGCCGCCGCCTGCGACGGGGACACAGCCCGCAGGCGGCGGCGACTCCC